>WAKY01000154.1 GCA_015523135.1 Candidatus Aciduliprofundum sp. | reverse complement strand
GATACGCCCAAAATAAGTATATGCCGTAATCGCCCGTTCCAGATATAGACGCATTCGCAATGTTGTTGAACTTCGCTCCGTTGCTAAGGTACAGCCCGTACTCCGTTGAATTCTCAATGGTAATATTTTCGATGGAGTTTTTCTCATTCTCGTCTAGGTGTATCCCCCAGTAGTTGTGAAAAGCACTAATATTTACCAGTATGTTGTGGTTTGCGTCCCTATCAATGTCTATTCCCTTGTAGTTTTGCTCTGCCTTTACATTCTCCACCCTGTTTCCCTCGCTGGAAACAAACCGCAATCCATGGGTGTTGTTCACAATATTCACCTGCGAAATCTCATTTTCATTGCTCATGTATAGCAGTATTCCCTCTTCAGAATCTCTGGCTGTTAGATTGAGCAATGTGGCGTTTGTTACGTTATTCAGGTACACGGCTGCTCCCGAGTATTGAACCCCCCAGATGTAGCTCGCATTGTACACAGTGCAGTTCTCCAAGATGAAGTGAACTGTTGTATTTCCTATGTAAATCCCAGATTTGTTGCCCTGGGCATCTATCTCCAGATCTCCAATTCTGTACGGATTGCCTGAGGAGCCATCACCTGGCCAACCTTCTGCAGATGCGATGGTAGCAAATTCTGCATTGCTATTGATTTTTATAATACTATGAGTTGTGTACTTCATTCTCAAAACTTCATTAACTTGTCCAAAATAATTTGATTTATTTTTCATATCAAAATTTTCATTCATATTCCCACTTAATATTCCAAGTGCAAAAGAAGTGAACAATAGTAGCACTAAAATTCCAACAACAATACCCCTCCCCTTCATAGAAGGAACATTAGACTTTTTGTATATTAAGCTTCCGCTTATTCTAAATTATTGGGTTAGCAATCTTTAGTTATAAAAATTTTAGAGACACTTTTAGAAATTTACTTATTAAATAACTCCATATCTATCCTTATGGTAAAGAATGTTGAAATGCTGTTAAAAGAGACAGAGAAGATTATGCCCTCGGAAGATATGATGGTTGAAGTTCTTAGAGACCTTATGAAAGACCAAATAAAAGAGTACATAAAAGAGAAAATGGATGAAAATCCAAAAATAAAAGAAGAGATGAGAGAAGCAATGATAACTTACATAAATGCAAAGGTAAAAGAATTTGAAGCAGCTACCTTACTCACAAAAGCTTTAGGAGAGCTTGGTGTGATCTCACTACCGCCTGATGTAAAAAAAGAGTTCATATCAAATATATACGAGATGTTCCAAAAAGAAATAAATGATATAATAGAGAAAACACTCTAGTCCAAAACTTTAACCTTTCCATTCACTATTTCTATATTTACTATTGTTTTTATTTTAAATCCTATTTTTTTCTCCACCTCTTCAATATTTCTATTCTTGTTTACCACTACAACTATATCACTTATCTTAGCTCCAATCTTTTTTATTCCTCCAACTACAGCTGTTATAGTGCCACCCGTACTAAGAACATCATCCACTAGGAGCAAGGTATCATCAGGAGATATAGAATTTATGTACAATTTACCCTTCGAATACCCAGTTTGCTGTTCAACCATTACTTCTCCAGGCAATCCATAGGGTCTCTTTCTTATCACAGTCATGGGCTTTGTTAATTCCATACTTAATGCAACACCTATAGGCAAACCCATTGCTTCTACTGCCACAATCTTATCAAAATTATCAATGTCTATTACCTTTATTATCTCATTAACTGCGTCTTTGAGCACAGCAGGATCTATTTGTGGAATGCCATCTGTAAGGGGATGAATAAAGTAGGGATAATCTCCCTTCATTATTACAGGCGCATTTTTTAAAGATTCTTTTAAAAATTTCATTTGACCAGCTCCCACTTATCATCCTTCCTTTTAACGACTTTTCTTTTTCTTAAGTCCCTCAAAACCTCAGATATTACTCTTATTTTAACATCAATCTGAAACTGCTCCCTCAAAGCATTTTTTATTTCATACTTGTCCTTGGGTTCGTAGAGCGTCTTCGGTATGAGGTTCCGCATATCTTCATAAACATTCCAAGGAAATATGAACCAAGTCCAATTATCTTCAGGCACTTCATCAGAATAGTAATCTGGAACATATTTTGAATGTGTTATATGCAACAGAGTGGCACTTCTTATCTCGAATGGATTATGCCCCTTGATATGATCCACCGCAAGTTTCAAACTCTGACCTGTGTCGGTTATATCATCAACCACAAGAACTTTCTTTCCATCAATACTTATCTGCAATCCTTGAGCAAGCTTTGCCTTACCATCTGGGGTGGCTGTTAACCCCCAATGTTCTGTTTTCACAGCATATAAATCCTTTATGTTGAGATAATCTGCAATCAACCTCGCAGGCACGAGTCCCCCACGAGCAAGACCTATCACAATTTCTGGCTCATAACCGCTTTTCATAACCTTCTTAACTATGTTCTTTGACCATCTTTCTATGTCCTTCCAAGAAACAAGTTGGCACCTGAACCTTTCAATCATATTTTTCACCGAGTTGTAATCTCCACAAATGTTATAAAAATTATGGTTACTTAAAATTTTAAATACTGCACACATATTTAGATTCGATGAAGGCTATTGCCCTTGCAAAGAGATTCTACCAGAACGAAATAAAGGATTCGTTAGTTTATGAATATCTTGGACATATTGAAAAAAGAGAGAACCTAAAAAATAAACTCTTGGGCTTAGCCAATATTGAAAAGAGACACGCCGAATTTTGGAGAAAATTTATAGAGAATAGAGGAGAAAAAGTGAAAAAAGTAAAATTGGGTTCATTCAAAAAATTTTCATTAAGATTTCTTAGATGGTTCTTAGGTTCCGTTTACATTGTATCTCTATTTGAAGCAACTGAATCTTCAACAGTATCCATCTATTACGATTTTTATAAAAATTATAAACTTAGCAATGAAGAAAGAAGAGAATTGGGAAATATAATACTCGATGAGTTGGAGCATGAGAAAATCTTTGAAAAGGAGAAAAAATTGCTTCATGCGGAGAACATTAGAGACCTCGTATTAGGAATGAATGATGGTTTGGTGGAGCTCTTAGGTGCCGTTACCGGCTTATCAGCTGTATATGTAAACAATCCCATTATAGTCGGGCTTAGTGGACTAATTGTAGGTGTTGCTGGCTCTTTATCTATGGGCATTGGCACATATGTCTCAGTTCGCTCTCAAAGGCAAGTAAACGAGGGGGTAAGAAAAAGATTGAGCATTGTATTCTCCCTATCATCTGAAAGAGCAAAAAAGGAAGTTAAAGAGAAGCTAGAGGAAATGGGTCTAGCAGAGGAAGTTTCAGATGAGGCAGCAGATTACATAGTAAAAAAGGGTAAACCTGAGAACATAATTCCAAGAGAAGATATAAACGAGACCAGAGCTGCCCTATACACTGGATTAGCTTATATCCTCGGGGTATTCTTCCCAGTTCTTCCATATTTCTTCGCACCGACTTCCTATATAGCTCTTCCCTTCTCAATCTTCTTAGCAGGATTAGCCCTAGCCATAGTTTCAGCTATTATTTCAGTCATGTCGGGCATATCCATAAAGAGAAAGGTTGCAGAAATGGTAGTGCTTGGCTTAGGAGCCGCGGGACTTTCCTATCTATTCGGGTACATAATAAGCGTGTTCTTCGGCGCCTCATTTTAAGCAAAAAAGTTTTAAATAGAGAAAAATAATACACACTCCGCACGGGGCCGTAGCTTAGCATGGTTGGAGCACCCGGCTGATAGAAGCCCCTTTAAAGATAGCTTTACCCATAAAATGGGGCTTTCAGAGACCGGGAGGTCGCCGGTTCAAATCCGGTCGGCCCCACTCAGCCCCTTTCTTAGAAAGAAAGCGGCTTTACCAGGAAAGAAGAAAAAGGGCTTCACTCCCATAAAGAACTTTTGAATTGGTTATATGAGACAAAGAAACATGTTACATTTTCATCCACAGAAACTTTCAAAGAGGAAGTTTATAAATGAAAATGATGCAATTTTATAAATTGTGAGCTAGCCCTGCTAAGTAGGGCGCTGCTTGGTGCCCCTTCTTGAAAAAGTTTATTTCATATAAAGAGATTTACAAATATGCGAGCTTTAATAATAGGCAGATTTCAGCCATTCCATAAGGGGCATCTAGAGGTGATAAAGTATATAGTTTCAAAGTATGAAGATGTAATTGTGGGCATAGGAAGTGCCCAGTACTCTCATACTCTTGATAATCCATTCACCGCAGGCGAGAGACATCTGATGATTTCAAGAAGCTTAGAAGCCGAAGGAATTCACAATTATTATTTGGTACCAATAGAAGACCTTCATCGCAATTCAATATGGGTTGCCCATGTGGAGAGTATAGCCCCACCGTTTGATGTTGTTTTCGCCAATAATCCTCTAATAAAGAGATTGTTTGAAGAGAGAGGATACAAGATTGAAACTCCACCCTTCTACGATAGAAAGAAGTACTCTGGCAGGGAGATAAGGAGGAGAATAATACACGGAGAGCCTTGGGAGCAATTCGTGCCAGAGATGGTTGCAAAAACGATAAAGGAAATTGATGGAATCTCGCGTTTGAGGGAGTTGGCTCAGAGTGACGAAGAGTGAAGAGAAAATAGGAGAAATTTTGAAGAAGAGAGGATTAAAAATAGCTGTGGCTGAGTCCTGCACAGGGGGATTAGTAGGAAGCAAGATAACAGATGTGCCCGGTGCATCCTCTTATTTTTTAGGTGGAGTTATAGCGTACAGCAATGAGATAAAAATGAATATATTGGGAGTTAAAAAAGAGACCTTGGAGATTTTCGGCGCAGTAAGCGAAGAATGTGCAAGGGAGATGGTAACTGGAGTGAGCAATCTATTCAAATCAGATGTGGCAATAGCAACTACGGGCATAGCTGGACCATCAGGAGGCTCAAAGGATAAGCCCGTTGGATTAGTTTATATAGCCATAAAGATAGGAGAAGAGTTAGAAGTAAGAAAATATGTATTCAAGGGAGAAAGAACTGAAATAAAAGAGAAAATAGCAAATAGAGCTATTCAGGATGCTATAACTATGCTCACGAAATGATTTAATATGCATTTCTCCTTAATCTTAATATGCTCAATGTAGAGATTGGCAAATTGCACTTCAAAAATCCACTTATTCTAGCATCTGGAATATTGGATGAGTCAGGAGAGACAAT
>WAKY01000153.1 GCA_015523135.1 Candidatus Aciduliprofundum sp. | reverse complement strand
GTGAGATAGCTGATTTATTGTTTAAAATGACTGCTAAATATGGCACTCCCTACTTTCAGAATTACATAGGTAGTGATTTGGATCCTCGTAGCATAAGGGCCATGTGCTGTCGTCTTCAATTGGACTTAAACGAATTGAGGAGCAGAGGAAACGGGTTATTTGGCTCTGGAGAATTAACCGGCTCAATAGGGGTAGTTACAATAAATATGAATCGCTTGGGCTATGAAGCTAAAGATGAGGACGAATTTTTTGAAAAATTATTGCATTATATGCAGCTTGCCAAAGAGAGTTTGGAGATAAAAAGGGAAATAATAAAAGAGAATCTGCGGAAGGGATTGATGCCCTTTACCAAAATATATCTTGGACATTTTAACAATCATTTCTCCACGATTGGACTAATTGGAATGCATGAGGCCTTGATGAACCTTTTTGGATTTGGCATATATGAGAAGGATGGATTGATATTTGCAATTAAAACGCTTAAATTTATGAGGGAAGTGCTTCGCAAGTTCCAAGATGAAACGGGAAATCTCTATAATCTGGAGGCAACCCCTGCGGAGGGCTCCTCTTATCGTCTCGCAAGATTGGATAAGAAAATGTATCCTGACATATATGTATCTGGAGAAGATGAACCCTATTTAACAAATTCAACATGGCTTCCAGCAGATTATAAGGTAAGCGTTATAGAGGCATTAGCACATCAAGAGGTTCTTCAAACTCTTTATACAGGAGGTACTGTTTTTCATACATACCTTGGAGAGAGAGTGGGTCCAGAGAGTGCAAAATCCTTGGCTAAAAAGATAGCGGAAAATACTAAAATTCCTTATTTTACAATAACACCTACATTCTCAATATGTCCAGAGCATGGGTATCTTCCCGGAGAGCAGTGGACTTGTCCCTATTGTGGAAGAAAAACTGAAGTGTATTCCCGTGTAGTTGGTTATTTTAGGCCTGTGGAAGCGTGGAATGGTGGAAAGAAAGAAGAGTTCAAGATGAGAATTAATTTCAATCTAAATGCTATGGAGAATCGCTGGAAGGTTTACAGAGATGTAGCAAAGAGTGTTGCTGCGCCTGAAGTTGATATTGGAGCCAAGGAAGAGAAAAAGGTGCAGTTAATACTTATGTAAAGGGATATGTATGCTCATTGCTGGCTACATCCCAGAATCATTCGTTGACTGGAGAGGGAAGATGGTGGCTACGGTGTTTACCTATGGTTGTAATCTAAGATGTCCCTTTTGCCACAATTACACACTTGTCACAGAGCCACCTACCACTTTATTAGGCGAGGATTATGTTATAGATGAAATAAAGGGGCTTAGGGGATGGATTGATGGAATATGCATTACAGGAGGAGAGCCCACGATTCATAAAGATTTGAAAGATTTTGTAAAAAAATTAAGTGAAATAGCACCTGTGAAGTTAGATACTAATGGAACAGAGCCAGAAGCGCTCAAAGAGTTAATCCCTTATCTTTCCTATGTGGCGATGGATATAAAAGCTCCCAAGCGTAGGTACGATGAATTTGCAGGAACTGCAGTGAATATGGAGAAGATTGAGAGAAGTATAGAGATAATAAAAAAATATGCAAAAGATTATGAATTTAGAACCACTGCTGTACCCCTATTAAATATGGAAGATTTTGAGGAAATAGCTCAATGGCTTCGCGGTGCGAAGAGATATGTTATTCAACAATTCTCAGCCCAAGGAGGAACATTGAATAAGGAATTTGCACATTTAAAGCCCTATGAACCTGAAAAAATCCATCAAATTTGCAATAGAATCAAGGATAATTTTGATGAATGCCTAATAGCCAATTTATAGTGAATTTATTTATAGTTTGAACGAGTAATAGTTGTTATGGGCAAAGGGAGTGGAAAGTGGGGAGTTCTCTACATGATGAGCTTTGCGATGTTCATCATGACCATAGATATGACCATGATGAATGTTTCCATTTCTGCTTTAGTTAGAGATTTGAATACAACTGTAAGCGGCATACAGCTTGCTATTGCTCTCTACACCCTTGTTATGGCTGCATTTATGATTGTAGGAGCGAAGATGGCAGATATTTGGGGTACAAAAAAGGTTTTTGTGGTTGGATTAGCCATTTATACAGTTGGAACCACAATGGCTACATTTGCTCCAAATTTGCTAGTTCTCCTTCTTGGATGGTCAATTTTGGAAGGAGTAGGTGCAGCAATGATGATGCCTGTTACAGTTACATATATCACTAAGGATTATACGGGTAGAGATAAGGTATTTGCATTTGGGGTATGGAGTGCAATTGCTGGAGCAGCGGCGGCATTTGGCCCAATTATAGGCGGTGTTTTCACCACATATCTCACTTGGCGCTTGGGATTTGGGATGGAGGCGATTATTGCCCTTGGGATGTTTGCAAAGATGGGTATTTTGAAAGATTATCAGCCATTGCGTAAGATTAAATTGGATGTTCTCGGAGCCCTTCTTGTTGGAGTAGGTCTATTCTTAATCACCTTATCCGTGCTCTTGATAGATCCCCTTGGAGATGCTCCAGTTATTGGAGTTTTGATTCTTGGAGTGCTGGTATTAATTGGATTTGCATATCATGAGAAAAGTGTGGTTCGTAAAGGATTAGACCCTCTTGTAAATTTGAGATTGTTCAAGTTAAAGACATTTGTGGTGGGAAACCTTGTGAGCATATTTTTCCAGATAACTCTTGCAGGCCTTATGTTCACATTACCAGTGTTCTTGCAGAATGTAACCAGATATAATGCGATGAAAACAGGGCTTACTCTTGTGCCTTTATCCATAATGATGTTTGTCCTATCCATATATGGACAGAAATTGCTCAAATATATGAGTGCAAAGCGTATTATTCAAGTTGGCATTGTATTTGCATTCCTTGGCCTTCTCTCATTATTCTTCTCCTTCTCCCCCGAGGCCAATGCTTGGTCTCTCGCTCCCGGCCTAGCTCTCTATGGCACAGGTCTTGGGTTAATATTCTCTCAGATAACAAATCTTGCTATGGCGGGTGCTTCAAAGAATGAGGAGGCGGAAGCCTCTGGAGTTTTCAACTCTCAGAAGCAACTTGGAATGAGTTTGGGAACGGCTTTCATAGGTGCAGTACTAGTGCTGGGTATGATAAACAACATAACCACAAGAATATACGAATCCAATTACTTTCCCGATGCTAGCAAGGAGGAGATAAAGGCAAAGGTTATAGAATGGCTTATGCATATGAGACAGGGAAATATAACCATTCCACCAGAATATATGCATCATGTGGAGGAAATTATTAGGGTTGCCCTTGCAAACGCAATGCAATCAGCTATGATATTCTTGATGATATCTTTGGTAATTG
>WAKY01000152.1 GCA_015523135.1 Candidatus Aciduliprofundum sp. | reverse complement strand
TTCAAAGATGAAATTGCAGAAAATGCTCTTGGATTGCGGTATTTTAAAGCTAGGAAATACAAGAATGCGGAAGAGCATTTCAAAAATGCGTTTTTTAAGGCTCCTAATTTCTATGAGGCGGAGCTGAATCTTGCGTACACATACTTAAAGAATGGGGAAGAGAGGAAAGCTAATGCGCTTTTAAAGCATCTAGGGCTTGAAGAATATTTTAAAAAATAGAGAAAATAGTTATTTGTACTTGGCAATCAACTCGCCAAGTAATCTGTGATGCTCTTTTTCGTTCTCTTGTATTGCAAGTGCCAAGCTTTTAAGCAAGGGATGATTCATATTCTCGGCCATTTTTCCATAAATCTCAATCATGTCCTTCTCAATTTCCAGATGCATTTCTGCAAATCTCTTCACAAGGGCTTTCTGGTCTTCGTTTAACTCAATATCTTTAACTTCTTCAATTGGTGCCTGGCTTAGCTTTTCCAGTTCTTTTTGAGCTTTACTTATTGCTTCCATAAGGTATTTGTGGATTATGGTGTCTATGGCTATCCTTCCAACAATCTCTTCCACCTTTGTGTATTTTAGACCCTGTCCTCTTATCAATCCAAGACCATCCGTGTAACTAGCTGCTGCCTTTTTCTCTATTTCGGCAGCCTTTTTAACTAAAGGTTCTACCATTCAGACCACCTCCGTGAATTCATGGCTTTTATAGTTTATAATACTTTGGGGTTTTATCGCAATTTTAATATGTGAAAAGGGTTTAAGGAATGCAAATGACATTTGAAAAATCCAAGTGGACACAGTTACCTCGTGAGATTTATGCAGGGCATGGAGTTCTTGAGCAGGTTGGCCCAATGTGCAGAAGGTTTGGCTTTGGTCCCAATGCACTCTTAGTCAGCGGGGAGAAGAGCTACGAAGTAGCAGGTAAGAGAGTTAAGGATATTTTGGAAGGTTCTGGATTTAATGTAGATGTATTTTTAACCTCTGCCGCCACGATGGAGAATTTAAACAAGGTTAAGGAGAAGGCAAGAGGTACGAATTTCCTTGTGGGTGTTGGAGGGGGAACCAAGATAGATCTGGCAAAGAAAGCATCCTATGATTTGAGCTTGCCATTTATAAGTGTACCCACAATTGCAACGCATGATGGAATAGCTAGTCCTAGGGCTACGATAAAGAACGGGGAAGGAAGTATATCAATGGATGCTCAAGAGCCCATGGGAATCGTAGCCGATACTGAGATTTTAATTCAAGCTCCATACAGATATTTGGCTGCAGGAGCTGCAGATGTGATAGGAAACGTTACTGCAATAAGGGACTGGGAGCTTGCCCATAAGTTGAGAAACGAGTCATTTAGCTCTACTGCCTATGGTATGGCAAAGTACTCTGCAGAATTCATATTAGAGAATGCGGATGCCATAAAACCGAATCTTGAGGAAAGTGCTTGGATTGTGGTAAAATCCATAATGGCTTCTGGGATGGCAATGAGTATTGCTCATTCTTCGCGTCCTGCAAGCGGGAGTGAGCATCTATTTGCCCATGCTCTTGAGAAGATAGCTCCAGGAAAGGCATTGCATGGGGAGATGGTTGGCGTAGGCACGATAATGATGATGTATTTGCATGGGGGGGATTGGAAAAGGATTAGAGATGCATTGAGGATGATAGGCGCACCTATAACGGCTCGTGAGCTCGGGGTGGAGGATGAGGATATAATTAATGCATTAACTCAAGCTCATAAAATGAGGGATAGGTACACGATTTTGGGGACGAGGGGTTTGACAGAAGAAGCTGCCAGAAATCTGGCACGTATAACTGGAGTAATAGGGAGGTGATAGAATGATTACTCTGATAGGAAAGGAACTTGCTCATGAGGGTTTAGAGTTTCAGTATTTGGGGCCTTTGCTAGAATGCAGAAACTGCAAGTTGAAAAATGTATGCTTTAATCTTGACGAAGGAAAGTGGTACAGAATAACAGGTGTGAGAGATAAAGAGCACGATTGCAAAGTGCATGATGGAGGTAAAGTGGTAACTGTGGAAGTTGAAGAGCTGCCCGTACCCCTTGCCCTAAGCGCAAAAAGTGTTGTTGAAGGAGAAACCTTAACTTTTAAGCCCATAAATTGCAAAGAGTACAATTGCGAGTACTACGAACTCTGCCATCCAATGGGCTTGAGAGATGGAACCAAGATAAAAATTGAGAAGGTTGTGGAAGATATTAAGTGTCCAAAGAATAAGAGCCTAAAGAAGGTTCTGGTCACATGGTAGAGCTAGGCATTGTGGGTAAGCCCAATGTTGGAAAATCCACATTCTTCGCAGCTGCAACCCTGCAAACTGTAGATATTGGAAATTATCCATTTACCACGATTGA
>WAKY01000151.1 GCA_015523135.1 Candidatus Aciduliprofundum sp. | reverse complement strand
TCAGGTACACTTTCTCCACACTGGTAAGAATTATCAACCTATCCGCTTTTATATCTCTAGCAAGTACAGCGGAGGCAAGGTCTTTATCTATGACCCCTTCTACGCCCATAAGCTTCTTACCTTTCCTTATTACAGGTATTCCTCCACCACCTACAGCTATGGCAACAAAACCCTTATCCAACAACTCACCAATAACTTCCTTTTCAACAATTTCTAAGGGCATAGGAGACGGAACAACACGCCTCCATCCTCTGCCAGAATCTTCAATCACATGCCACCCCTTTTCCCTAGCCAATCTTTTTGCCTCTTCCTCTGTGTAAAACGGACCAATAGGCTTTGTGGGGTTCTCAAAGGCTGGATCTTTCTCATCAACAATTACTCTTGTAAGCACCGTTACAATCTCCTTGTCTATGCCTTTCTCCTCCAAAACGTTCTGAAAGCTCTGCTCAAGCATATATCCTATTTCACCTTGGCTCATAGCACCGCATATATCAAGGGGCATCGGTGGAACTACATCCTTGGCTGTTTCATTTTGCAATAAAATGGCACCAACTTGAGGACCATTGCCATGAGTAACAACAACCTTGAATTTCTGAAATAAGGGATAAATATTCTCAGCAGTTTCTCTGGCACGAAGCATTTGCTCTTCCGCGGTACCTTTGTCCCCAGGCCTTAGAAGAGCATTACCTCCAACTGCAAGCACTACTTTCATAGCAGGGGAAAAGCAGCCATTCATATTAATTTTTACATTAAGCAAACATTCTCAAAGAAACTAAGCTTAATGTTTGTTGAAATTTATTTTTACAAAAAATTTATATATTGTTGATCTTTTTATTTAAAGAGGTGAGTCAAAATGAAGAGAAAAGTGATTTTGCTAGATATAATATGGCTCCTCATATCTGCTCTTCTAATTTATATGGCTTTAGAAATAGACGCTGCCCTTTCATTCATAATTTCTCTCTTCTTCTTTGGTGCTTCCTATCTATTTTCTGGAATCTCTGGTTATGGTGGAGGAAATCCTTATAAGGGAATGATGATAAGTCCACAACCAAATGAAATTGAATATTCATCATATAAAATCGCGTATGAAAAAGAGATGGAAAAGAAAAGAGTTAAAGGAAAGGCAAATTGGTTAATACTCATCTTGGGTGTAATAACCTTCGTATTCACCTTTTACTTGGTAATCTTTTAAATATATAATTTTTCAACAACACTTGCAATCAAGAGGGGGAGTAGAACAGTGGCATCTCCCTCCACTGTCACATATTTTGCATCCTCGCGGACCTTGCCCCAAGAAACCGCTTCGCGCACTCTCGCTCCACTCAACGATCCATCCCATTCAACTGCCGTGGTTATATAGACAGCATAATCTAAGCCATCGCGAAACTGATTCCACCAAATCGTGTGGTGCTTGCTAATTCCACCCCCAATCATAAGTGCACCCGTTTTCTTCGCATCAAATATTATATCGGCAAGCTCGTGCTCGTCCTTCAATATATCCACACGAAAATCTGTATGCATCTCTCTAAATGACCATAATTGAGAGCCGAAGGAGCCATCGGTTATGCCAGGCACATAAATTGGAATTTCGTTCTTGTAAGCCCAATATAGAATTGAGTCCTCATTATTCATTCTCTTTGCAAATTCATCAATTATCTCTCTTCCTCCCCACTCTTTCTTTTCCTTGTAAAGCTCCTCAAGTATAGGCATCATAAAATTCTCCATTACCACTCCATACGATTCATTTGGAACCAGAACATTTCCAAGGCGATTCACTCCTTCTCTGTGCAAAGCGGCATCATCCATAAGGAAAGAGCCATGATAATAATTTTTGAAACTTCTCGCAATGTCGTGGTCAAGAGTGCCACAAGTTGTAATAATAACATCCACTAGCTTTCTTTTAACCAGCTCCTTTATAACTCCCCTCGTGCCAGTGGCAATTATGCAAGCTGGAAAGGATAGAAAAGTTGTGTTTTCTTCCTTGAACATTCTTAATAGAATCTTCTCCGCCACTGCAAGATGCTTTGCCACAAATCCACCAGATTTATAAAGCTCGTCCATCAATTCTCCAGCACTCATACCTTCACGAATTTGTATATCTTCCACAGGAATATGCTCTTCAATATTCATTTTATCCACCCCAAAGCTCTTGGAATGTCATCATTCTTCTCAACATACTCACGAATGGGCTTTAAAATTCTTATTAATTCATCAGCAACTGCCTTTTTTAAATCCATGGGATGAAGCTCTCCCTTCGCATATATATTTTCAAGCTCTTCGTAGGAGTTTATAATCAGATCACCACCCCACTTTTCTGGGCGGGGTATTACGAGCTTATCAACATAATAGGCGAAGAGCACATGCTTGGCAATCTGCAAAACTGGATTACCCTCAACTTCTGGCGGACAAAATGCTTTCTTCATCTTCCTCCTTATATCATCTTCGCTATCCTCCACAAATATGGCACTTCCCTCCTTGCTCTTGCTCATCTTTGCCTCAGCAGGATCCATTCTGCCCGCACCCTTCAGGCTTGCAAGAAGAACAGTGTGAATTGCAACTGGCTTCTTGTACCCGAGTTTATCAGCTAAGTCCCTAGCTAACATATGCGCATGCCTCTGGTCCATACCTCCAAGAGCAATATCAAGATCCATATCAAAAATATCAGAGACCTGCATAAACGGATAGATTATTTTGGAAGAATCTAACTCTGCCTCATCTTCCTTGCGACCCATAATTGTCATTGCTCTCTTAACCCTCTTTAATGTGGTCTTCTTTGCCACCCTAATAACCTTCTCCCAGTACTCTTTTTTGCTAACTAACTCATCTGCCCATATATACCTTGGCTTAATACCCAAAGCTGAGAAAACCCCCTTCATATACTCTCCTGCCAATCTAATCTTCTCAATATCCCCACCAAACTTATCGTTAATCATAGCATGCCAATCCGCCAAAAACACAATCATATCCACTCCATTATTTAGCAAATCCTTGACCTTGTTTCCTATTATCAGGCCTGTGCCAAGATGCACTCTCCCAGAGGGCTCAAGACCTACATACCCCTTTGGAGTCCCCTTTAAAGTATTTTCAAGTTCCTCAAGAGTTATAACTTCCTCCACATTGCGCATAATTTCCCAAGAGAGCATAAAAGGGCGATGAATTAAAGATATAAAGAATTTGTGAAAAGTATATTTGCTCTTGCCCCATGTGGAACTTATGCAAATTCATATCATATTCGTTGAGCCACAATTCACAGGGAATATAGGGTTCTTAGCCCGCACTATGGCCAATTTTGGATTTAAAAATTTAATCCTCGTTAATCCTCCAGAGATTGATGATGATGCTTATCGTTTTTCAATGCATGCTAGATATATAATTGAGAATGCAAAAATATTGAAAAATTTTGGAGAGGTTAGAAATTCCATTGATTATCTAGTTGCCACAAGCGGAGTGAGCACAAAATCACCCAAAAAATTTAAGAGAATTGCACTAACACCTAGAGAATTTGCCCAAAAGGTTTGGGATTTTTCGGGAGATATAGGAATAGTGTTTGGCCGAGAGAACTATGGCCTTTACAACGAGGAGATTGAAAAATGCGATTCTTTAATTACCATTCCCACAAGTGAGGAGTATCCAATCATGAATATAACACACGCTGCAGCCATAATCCTTTACGAAATTTTCATGGCAAAGAGAGAGGAAGAAGGAATGCCTTTGGCGGAAGAGTTTGAAGTGAATCTCTTAAACGATAGATTTTCTGAGCTTTTAGGGCTTATAAATTTTCCAGAGCATAAGAGAAAAAACACGGAGGTTATGTTTCGTCGAATAATTGGAAGAGCAATGCTCACAAAATGGGAGTACCATAGCATGATGGGAGTTATGAAAAGAATAATTTATGCATTGGAAAATAAGGAGCATATGTGAGAAAAATTTAAATATTAAGTCGCATTTGTGTAATTTGGTGATGAAAATGCCTTATGGTGATGGTACTGGTCCTGATGGTCGTGGTCCCAGGGGAAGGAGAATGGGGCCTTGTGGAGGAAATTATCAACCAGGGTACAATCAAAACTACGGACCTTATTACAGAGAAAATCCTGGAATATTTCAAGGATTCTTTGGCAGATTATTTGGCAGAGGTAGAGGATACGGTAAAAGATACAGTTATGATGGATACGGAAATATGCGTGGTGGAAGAGGTCAAGGAAGAAAAGGACGTGGAAGGTGGTAAATGATGCCTAAGGGTATGGGCAGGTACAGCTTTTTTCCCTACCCTAGGTATGGTTTCGGCTCTCTCTATCCTCTATTTGATATTCTCCTTATAATAGGCATAATAATAGTGCTCATA
>WAKY01000150.1 GCA_015523135.1 Candidatus Aciduliprofundum sp. | reverse complement strand
GATGGGTTATAGAAGAGAGCGTGGCCGTATGAGCTAAGGCCAAGTTCATCATCGTAGTTTGTGAATGGGTAGTTGGATAACGAGATGGATGTAAATGACTGCACGAAGGTGCCAGATACTCCCGCTACGCTGTTATACTGTACATCGTTGGCTACATAATCCACGCCAAGATAATTGGTTACGAATGTATTGGATATAGATTCATCGTATCCGCCTGTGAGATCATACAAGAAGTCCTGTGAAGAGAGGTATAGCGCACCACCGTTATTGAGGTAGGTTTTGAGGTTATTCTGGTCTGTGGATGTAAGGGTATTGGACCATGTAGCACCGGTAGTCCAGATAACCACATTATAATTTTCAAGGGTGCTAGCAGATGGAGAGCCGCTAGAGCTCACATCCCAGACATCGTAAGAATAGCCATCAGCATCCAGAGCTTGAGTGAAGTAAGATTGGTAGTTTTGACCGCCATCATCATCCACAAGCAATATTTTGAGGGAAGAAGGCGAAGGAGGAGCTTGAGGAGTAGCACTAACCTCATTACTAGCTGGGGATTCTCCAGCAGAGTTCACAGCGGTAACATAGTAGTAGTAAGTATTGCCGTTAGTCACAGATGTATCGTTGTAAGAGGTTGTAGAGCCACTCACTTCAGCGAGGTAAGATTCGCTACCAGATGAAGTGCCACGATAGATTTTATACTCAGTAATGGTAGCTCCTCCGTTATTAGAAGGAGCCTGCCAATTTAGGAGCACATAACCATTACCTGCAGTAGCTTGGAGATTCTGAGGAGCAGAAGGAGCGTTAACACTGCTCTGAGGAGTGGCGCTTACTTCATTGCTTGGCTGAGATTCACCGGCTGAATTCACCGCTGTTACATAATAATAGTAAGTTTGTCCATTAGTGACGGAGTTATCTGTGTAGGATAGAGTGCTTCCAGATACCTCAGCCAGATAGCTCTCTCCACCAGAGCTTGTGCCACGGTATATCTTATAGTTAGTAATTGAAGCACCACCATCATTGCTTGGTGCCTGCCATGTTAGGGTAACCTGTCCATCTCCCGCGTTAGCCTGTAGATTCTGTGGGGCACTTGGAACTGTCGGGTTATTTCCTCCACTGCCAACCGTAAGGGTAAGCTGGATAGAATTAGTTAGGTTTCCCCAGTGTCCATTTGTATGATTGTAAGTGTAGCCTATGAATGTTAATGTGTAAGTGCCAGAAGGAGTATTGCTTGACGTTTGTACTGTTAATGTTAAAGAAGACGATACTCCATTTCCACTGGGATGTACATAGTTAGAAGAGAATGATGCACTTGCACCAGAAGGCAGACCATTTACTTCAAAATGTCCAACATCGGTTGTCCAATAATATGGAAATGCTATATTGAGAGTATAACTTGCACTCTCTCCTGCATTTATACTTGCAGAAGTAGATGAAGCGCTTATTGTAAATCCAATATCATGAATGAAGTTCCAAGCATTTATTACTCCCCATCCCGATACTTGGTCCCATCCTGTGGAAGCCGCTCCACCACCTCCAGTGGCACCTTGGGTGATATCATAGTAAGGTGGGGAATTTGCAAATTTTCCATTATGGTAATAATCATAACCTAGTTTATAGATGGTGGGGTTTAAGAAACCTAATCCGTGATTGGATACTTTGTACTCTACTCCAATGTATGCATCCATCATAGCTACCATACCTGCTGTCACTGGGCAAGCAACTGAAGTACCTGCTACAGAGCTCCATTGTGTTCCACTACTACTGCTTACATATATCAAGGTATGATTTCCCATGGCAGAAACATCTGCAGTTACTCTTCCATTATAGCTGCCTATATAATTACTCTGCCAAGACGGCTCTGCATAAACTGAGCTAACACCACTTTGTGTACCCCAATGGTCTCCATTGGACATCGTACTGGAAGAATCGTACCAAACAATCTCATTGTTTCTAGGATTTGCTAAGTTGGTATTATATCCCATAGTAGCATAATCATCTAAACTTGTGTGGTCTTCTCCATTTGGTATGGGTGTAGTTCCCCCAACTGCTATAAATCCATAAGTGTCATAAGCAGCCGTTGAAGGTTCGCTTGGAGACGTTGTATCTCCGTCATCACCACTTGAAGCCATTACGGTGACTCCCATTGCCTCCAGAGCTTTTACATCATTCATCGTTGTGCTACTTTCTTGATAATCTCCACCACCCCAAGAATTACTTACAGCAACTAGTATGGGGCTGCTCTCAGAAGCGAGTGTGTTAAGAATATAATTATACTCATTATCAGGGAAATTGCTTTCAGATGGGCCACCATTGCTTCCTCCTGGGCCATATACACAGAAAGCATCCACTCCGGGAGCTAATGTACCTACCATTTCTAAATCTAGTTCATTCTCTGTGGATACACTTCCATCAGTATTGCTTCCAGGAGCAACTGTGCCAGAAGTACCGTAGTAATGCACGGTAGACATAACACCAAGGTTTTGAATCCAAGATGGAATTACATGCTGGTAATAGTAATTTATAGCATCTGGGTCAAACGGGGCATACTGATCACCCCAAGAATCTCCGCCTTCCCATAGTACCGTGGCTACACGGAGCCCTGTTGCAAATATATGTTGAGAGCTTGCAGAACCATCTGGAGTATTGTTATATAATTGGTAAACTTGGTACATCTTAGCAACATCAGCTCCACTCAAATAGTCTATTCCACTACTAGCGGTATAATAATTTAACTTGAATTTTGTTGCATTATTTAGGCCGTTTATTCCTGATATATAGGGTTTTAAGTATGCAGGAATTTTTGGTTCATTCATAGCTGCAAAGTATTCCTTGTTGTAGTTTGGATTGTTAGATTTGAAATATCCAAATTTAACTCCCAACAAATTGCCTATTTTCCCTATGGTATCATGCAATACAATTGCATTTCTTAGTCCGTAGGTATATTCAATATGCACATCCTTACTTTTTACCCATTGGATAATCTCGTTATATGTTATTTTGCTGGGAGCGTACTTATTTTTAAAATCCTCGTATGTTAAATACTTTCCAAAGTTTGGAGAATATGGGTTGTTTACTTCCTTCAAAAACATGTTTAGGGATTCCACATTTTTCCATTTTAGTCCTATGGTTACCCATATTTTCTGATTTTCATTTGCATAACCTATAAATGTTCCATCGTGGATAAGTTTTGGATTAAATCCGCTTGATATAGGTACTGTGTTGGAGGCTTGGGCAGAAGGTGCAAACACTGCAACAGAAAGCGCACTGAAAATCATTACAGTGGCCACAACCAATATTAGTCCATACAAACTTCTTTCTTTCTTCATTTCATCAACCACCTCTGTCAGGAATAATCATAGCATTTGCCATGACTAAACCTGACAGTGTAAAGGAGAAATACACATGAGTATTTAATTTTATCGAGTTTTTAAATACTTATAAGGGAATAATCTTAAATGAACTAAATAAGAACAAATGGCACAAACATTTCCTCTGGACTTAATCCTCCATGCAAGCCCTTCAACCCAAACTCTTCAAACCAGATAGAATGAGAATCCCCAGGCAAGAGAATGTAATTGGGCACTCTCTCCCTTAATTTTGGATGTTCCTTTCCTGGCCCCAAAAGCTTCAAAGCATCCTCCTTCTTCAATATTTCCGCGTAGTCTAAAATAGGCATCTCATTTGAATAAAGAAAAACATCCCTTGGGCTTCCACCCACTGAATTTTTTGGAATATTTATTACGATACTCTTATTTATATCAATTTGCCCGTGGTCTGCGGTCACAATTATTCTTGCATCTCTTGCATAATTTTTCAAATCCTCTATATTCTTCCATATCTTCAAAAGTAAATCTCTTACCTCTTTGGAGCTAGGCCCATAGTGATGCTGTGCAATGTCAAGATAATCAATATAGAGAAAATTTAGATCTGCATTTGATTTTTTGAGAAGTTGGAAAGAATCTTCCATGGATAAGTAAGGGATAATATTTGCACCCTTACCCATATGAAGCGTGTAGGATGATGAGGAATAGTCCCTTCTAACTAAAAATTGACTCTTTATTTCCTCTTTTTTCAATTTTTCAAAAATGGTAGGTAAGTTAAATAAAGGCTTAGGAGAGAATCCTAATTTTATTAGCTCATCATTCTCTCTGCCATCTCTTCTTGAGAATGGTAAAGTTTTTATTATTTCACCAAGCTCTTCATAGTACATATACCACTCCAATATTCCATGCTCCTTTGGAGCGAGCCCTGTGTACAATGTGGTTAGTACTGCAGAAGTTGTGCTTGGAAAGAGAGAGGTTAATTTTAAATGTTCACAATTGCAAGAATCTAATATGTATCTTTCAAACAAATTGTATCCGAAAGCATCTACAAGAATGAAAAATAATCTATCCTCTCCCAAATCTTTTAAATGTTCAAGGGCCTTATTATCTTTTATTCCAAAAATGTTCAGGATTGTATGAGGTACATTGTAAACACTGTTTCTAAAATCAGGAAGCACTTTCATACTTTCTCCCCCTGTAAAGATATTTCAAGATAATTGGTACTGTTATGGATGATATGATTACATACAGAATGGTAGTGGTTATTATTTGCACTCCAACTACTTCTGGAAATATTCCACTGGCATAAACTAAAGTTGCAATTATCAACGCAACTTCCATTTCTGGAACCATACCTACGCCAACTCTAAAGCTTTCTTTATTTGAAAGACCCCCAAGTTTTGAACCTAAGAAGCATCCTGCAATTTTTCCTGCAAAAACTATGGGTATTATTGCTAAGAGCCATAAATTAAAGCATCCCAAGTGCTGAAAATCTACAAGTGTGCCTACTTTCACAAAGAAAATGGGAATAAAGAGAGCATAGCCAATCATCTTTAAAGGTCCTATGATTTTCCTCACTGTTTTTGATTGTCCAATAAATAGCCCAACAAAGAAAGCACCAGTTATAGTGGCAATGTTTGCAAGGTCTGCAAAGTATGCAAAGAGGAACATAAGGCCTAGGGATATGGAGATTAGTGAGTATTGAGCGTGCAAGCTATTATCTGTAGCATCCATAACTTTTTCCATCAAATCGAACTTGTAAACGAGGTAAATTCCTAAAAAGAAAACGAGTAGACCTATGGCAAGGGCGACAAGGTCTCCTGTGCTCAATACTACAGTCACCAATATTATGCCAAACACATCATCTGCTACAGCTGCGGTTAAAATTGTATTTCCAACCTTTGTATTTAATAATCCCAATTCCATAAGAGTTCTTACGGTTACACCAACACTTGTTGCAGTGAATATCGTTGCTACCACTATTGATTTTTGAAGTCCAAAATGCATTAGGAAGAAAATAAAGAGAAATACGAATAAGAAAGTAACAAGAACTCCAAGAGCACCTGTTAATAATCCTGCCTTGCTGGATTTTTTCAATTGCTTTAAATTTGTCTCCATACCAGATAAAAAGAGAAGGAGTAAAATTCCAGTTTCTGCAAAGAAATCAAAGGCAGGATGTTTTATATCAAATGTTATAGGAAATGAGTAATCTCCAACAATTATGCTATCTGGTAATAAGAAAGCTATTCCTGCAAAAAGAATACCTACCAAAATCTCTCCTATCACGGGAGGCTGGTTTTTTCTAAGAAAGATCTCATCTACAAGTTTCGCAAGTATTAAGGCTAAGGCAAGTTCAATTAGCATTTTTAACGCTATGGAGCCAAGCTATTATAAGTTCAAGCATATTCAAATCTCCAATCACATGCATTTCATCATCTACCACTGGTACTTCGTTCATGCGATTTTTGAACATCTTTTTGAAAGCATCTGTTATACTATCCGTATCCTTTACATAAACTGGGGGAAGCATAATATCCTGAGCAGTGGCATTGCTACTTATAATCAATGGAAAATGATATAAAATGTAATCTTCGGGTATGTATTCATAGTACAAATATTGGATAAGTTCCTCAATGGGTATCACGCCTTTGAGTTTTTTATCCTTATCAACTACATAAACTGCAGTGGTTTTTGGATCTCTTATAATTTCTTCTGCCACTTTGGAGAGGGGGGCATTTTCATCAACTAAAGATGCATCTGGGGTTATTAAGTTTCTAATATCCCTCACTTTTTTCATAGATGGAAGTAAATGAATACTAGTGATTAAAATTTTCTATTCTTCCTTCAAAAATCTCCTCAAGTTCTCGCTCTTAGCCCATCTTTTATCAATCTTATAAGTTATCTCTTCAATTTTCTCAATCTGTTCTGTTATCTTCTTTCTAATCTCTTCATCATCAATCATCATCTCTGCGATTCCCATAATTACTGCAAGAGGATTTCTTATTCCATCAATAAGGGTGGCAAAATCTTTAATGTTCTTCTCCAATTCCCTGTATGCAACCTTCTTGCTAAGCTCTAATTTTCTATTCTTTATGGTTATAGCTATGTCATCAGCCATAATCCTCAGAATTTTCTTATTCTCTTCACTGAGCTCTTCAGAATCCTTGCGAAGAAGAACAAGGAGCCCCATATGAGTATCTTCAACTTTTAATGGGATAAATATGAAAAAACCCTCTTTATGTCTCTTACTCCACAAATCATCTTTCTCTTCAATATCCCCAGGGTACCTCTCCTCAAGGTTCCAATCTACACCATATTTGCTCAAAGTTCTCATATTTTTTCCTTTTTTGACTAGAATCCAAGATGCCTCAAAATTCTCATTTTCGCATATAATTTTTGCAGAATTATTAAGGAGTGTTTTTATATTTTTCTCTCTGAGCATAAAACTATCCAATTTTATAAGGGTGTTGAGAAATGATGCATAGCGCTGTAGGGAGGTAATTAATCTCTGAGCTAGCTGGTTTATTAAGGTTACATCTCTAGCAAAATGTAGAATTTTTCTCTCCTCTCCCGGAATTTCAAGGGGTACAACGCTAACGATTAAATCTCCTATTATCGTTTCCATCTCATTAACGCAGGGTTTCCAATTTCTTTTTTTCATTTCTATGAATGGACATCCTTCTGGAGGCTTTGAGCTTTGATGAAAAACTTCATAGCATTTCTTGCCCACGACTTCCTCCTTTTTCTTTCCCAAGAGCTTTAAGGTGGTATCGTTTGCATCAAGAATGGTTTGAGTTTCCGATAGAATTATTATTGATTCTGGAGAAGAATTAAAAAGAACATCCCACATTATTTTCCATCTCTCGATAGCATTGGAATCGCTGGGATGCGCATCCATTACTTCATTAAGTAGGAATTATTATTAAAACTTTTTGACTCAAATTTTATGAATAAGATTAAGTACTATGATTCTTATTTCTATCTATGTCTACTGCGGGATTTTGCTTGATAGCCATTCTAGTGCTTATAGTGTTTGCACTGCTTTTCAAAGTGATTTTGAAGATAGCACTATGGGTTATTCTAATAATACTCCTGTTCATAATTGTGGGAGGAGGAATTGCATACTTTATGAAATTTTTAGGAGGAATAATTTTCCCACTTACTGGGGTTTTTTTGGTCTAGAACATATTGCCTGCTCATCCCCATCAAAAAAAATCTCCCTATCCGGATATTTTTTGGATAGCTCTGACATGATTTCATATAGCTCGCCCACAGTGAGATCAGGATGCTCCGAAAGCCTCAAATGTACTATTTTTTCCTCCATTCTAATGTTATGAAATATTTTGCCATATTTATACTTAACTCAAACATCCAAATAAAGTTAAAAATGAGAATAGGCAATAGACGAAATGCTAAATTTATTAAGCGTTAATGACATCTCCCTTTCAAGGAGGTAATCAAAATGGAAGATTTAGACCCTATATTCAAGCCGAAAAGTATAGCAATTGTCGGAGCAAGTCGAGATCCAAAGGCCATCGGACACCAATGCGTTAAGAATCTCATTGATTCAGGTTATAAAGGCAAGATTTATCCGGTAAACCCAAAGGCAGATGAAGTCGCCGGGCTGAAATGTTATCATAGCGTTCTGGACATCCCAGATGAGGTGGATATTGCACTTATCGTTGTGCCAGCAAAGCTTGTGCCTGCCGTAACGGAAGAATGTGGAAAGAAGGGAGTTAAAGGTCTTGTTGTCATAGCGTCTGGATTTAGCGAGGTTGGTAGAGAGGATTTGGAGAGAGAAGTTGTTGAAATTGCTCACAAGTATGGTATGCGCATTCTAGGTCCGAATGTTGTGGGTATAATGAATAATCCGCTTCATATGAATGCATCATTTGGTCCCTATTTGCCATATCCTGGAAAGGCAGCATTGATATCTCAGAGCGGTGCTTTGCTAATTGCCATGGATGCGAGGACATGGGTTGATAAAGTGGGAATTTCGCATATGATAAGCATTGGAAATATGGCAGATTTGGATTTTGGAGACCTTATTAATTATTTCAACAAGGATGAGGATACAAATGTTATATCTCTCTATATTGAAGGTGTGAAAGATGGACGCAAGTTCCTTGATTCCTGTAGGAATTCAAAGAAGCCAATAATTGCACTCAAGGCAGGTACTTCAAAGCGTGGCGCGGCTGCAGCAGCCTCCCATACTGGAAGTTTGGCTGGGAGCACTAAAATATACGAGGCAGCTTTTAAGCAGGGCCATGTTGTTTGGGCTGAGAATTTGGATGCGCTTTTTGATGAGACAATGGCACTAGCTTTGCAGCCGCCTATGAAGGGAGATAATTTATTAATTATAACGAATGGTGGTGGTGTAGGAGTTCTAGCTACAGATGCTGGCGAGAAGTATGGAGTACCAATAAAAGATGCTCCAGATGACCTAAAATTGCTAATGTTTAAACATATGCCTGAGTTTGGAAATCCAAAAAATCCTGTGGATTTGACAGGTATGGCTGATAGACCTGAGTATGAGGGTTCAATAAGGGATGCTCTAAAGCATGACTGGGTTGATGGAGTAGTTGTGCTTTATTGTGAAACATCTTTTACGGATCCTCAAAATGTTGCTGAGGGAATTTACAAGGCTTACAAAGATAGTGGTGTGAACAAGCCTATTGCAGTTAGCCTAGTTGGTGGAGAGAGAAGTGTTAAGGCAGGAGAATGGCTTATAGAGAATGGAATACCTTACTACAATAGCCCACATGCAGCTGTTAGAGCTCTTGCAGCCCTTAGAACCTATGGAAGGTATTTGGAAAAAGCATCCAAAGAATTTGTTCCTTACAAAGTAAATAAGGAGAAGGTTAAAGCGATAATTGGTAAGGCAAAGGCATGCGGAAGAGGCTTACTTACAGAGCCAGAGGCAAAGGAGGTATTTGCTGCCTACGGATTGCCAGTTCCAAAGGGCAAGTTAGCACACAATCCAGAAGAGGCAGTTAAAATTGCAAAGGCAGTTGAATACCCTGTGGTGCTAAAGATTGTTTCCCCAAATATAGTTCATAAGAGCGATGCTGGTGGAGTTAAAGTTAACCTAAAGAACGATGATGAAGTCCGTAAAGCATTCCAGGAAATCATTGAGAATGCAGAGCGCTACGATCCCCGTGCAGAGATTATGGGTGTGTATGTGCAGCATATGGAGCCATGGGGTACAGAAACTATAATTGGAAGTGTCAACGATGCTCAATTCGGCCCAACTGTTATGTTCGGTCTCGGCGGTATATTTGTAGAGATATTGAAGGATGTAACATTCCGCATTGCTCCGTTCAGCAAGGATGAAGCGCTAGACATGGTTAAAGAGATAAACGGATATGGAATATTGAAAGGAGCTCGTGGCGAGAAGCCCAGGGACATCGAGGCAATAGCAGATGCCATAAGTCGCTTATCTCAACTTGTATGGGATTTCAAAGATGAAATTAAGGAAGTAGATGCAAATCCAGTTATAGTTTACGAGAAGGGCCTGAGCGTAGTGGATGCAAGGATAATTTTAAAAACAGAAAAAACTACAAAGGTAACTCCAAAGCCATTGGATAAGTGCAGTTAAATCTTGCTATCGTCTCTCAAGCAATCTATTTAACTCTTTATTTTATTTCCCTTTTATGTTTGATAAACTTATTTCACCGGATAGTATTGCAGTTGTTGGTGCATCATCACATCCCAATAAAATTGGATATGTAGTTCTTGAAAACCTTAAAAATAATGGGTACCAAGGAAGAATTTATCCTGTGAATCCAAAGGGAGGAGAGATTCTTGGATTTGAAGTATACCCATCTATAAACGATGTGCCCGATAAAGTTGATTTGAGTGTTATCACCCTTCCTGCAGAGGTTACAGTTGAGATATTTGAGGATGTTGCTAAAAAATCTAAATTCATAATTCCCATCGCTGGAGGATTTGGAGAGACGGGCAAGGAAGGAAAAGAGAGAGAAAGAAAAATTTTGAAAATTGCAAAGAAATACAATGCAAGGATTATAGGACCTAATACTGTTGGCATTTATATTCCTAGCACAGGGGTTAATACTGCTCTAGTTGTACCAGAACGTTCAAGATTTCCAAAAGATGGAGATATTGCCTTCATAACTCAGAGTGGGGCCTTGGGACTATTGACTATGGATTCTGTATCTATGTACAATGTTGGATTCTCTTCTTTCATAAATTTAGGTAATAGGGTTGATGTGAATGAGAATGAATTGCTGCAATATTTTGGAGAGGATGAAAAGAGTAAGGTTGTAATAATGTACATTGAGAGTTTTGCCAATGGTAGAGAATTTATGAGAATAGCTAGGAATGTGAGCAAGAATAAGCCAATAGTTGTGCTTAAAGCAGGAAGAACCAAAAGAGGGGGCAAAGCGGCGAGCTTACACACAGGGGCTTTGGGTGGAAGTGATGCAGTAGCCGATGGTGCCTTTAAGCAATGTGGGGTTATAAGGGCTTACGATGAGATAGAGCTTGTGGATTATGCAAGAGCCCTTGCCTACGGAAAGCCAATAAAGGGGGATAGGATAGCTGTGGTCACATCTGCTGGAGGGGTTGGAGTCGTTACAACAGATTACATTGAGAGCGAAGTACGGGGTATAGGGATGAAGATGGCAGAATTGAGTTATGAGACAAAGAGGGAAATAAGGGAAGAAGTGGTGCCCTTTGCCTCAGTGGAAAATCCTGTGGATATGACTGCCCAGGCAAGTGATGAAGATTATGATGGTGTTCTTGCCGCATTGAATGAAGATCCAAATGTAGATTCCATATTGGTTTATGCATTATTTCAGACCCCTCTTATAAGTGAAAAACTGGTGGATATAATTACGAAATGGCATAGAGAAGGTGATAAGCCAATTGTTGTTGGCACCATAGGAAGCGAATTCGCATTGAGAATGATGCGTAAGTTTGAAGATAATAAGGTTCCCGTGTATCCAAGTATTGAGAGGAGTGTGAAAGCTCTCAGAGTATTGAGAGATAGAGCAAAATTGTTAGAATATTTGGGGGGATTGTAATGAATGAGTATGAAGCAAAGCTCTTGCTGAAAGATTATGGGATAAAGGTTCCAAAAGG
>WAKY01000149.1 GCA_015523135.1 Candidatus Aciduliprofundum sp. | reverse complement strand
ATTTTGAATACGCGCAAAATTATGCTTTGAGTAAAGGCATTGCTTGTGTGCATGATTTTGCTAATATTGATACCCTTAAAGCTTATATGCGAATGCATAGGGAGGGAAAATTAAAGATAAGGATTTACGCCAATTTTTATTCCTCGGGTTATAAATTGATTAAAAAGCTTGGCTTTTACTCTGGATTTGGAGATGAGCATTTTAGAATAGGCGCTCTAAAGCTCTTCGCAGATGGCTCCATTGGTGCAAAAACTGCGGCTACGCGTTATAGAGATGGAGAGGAAGTAAAGCCGATGCTCTCAGCGAGAAAGACAAGAAGAATGGTAAAAGAGGCAAACTCAGCGGGAATAAGAGTGTTTACCCATGCCATAGGTGATTATGCCATTTCCGAGGTTTTGAAAGGATATGAAGGAAGCGAAGGAAATAGGATTGAGCATTTTGAATTAGTTAGAGAAGAATATTTGGAGAATTTAGAAGGTGTGAATTTAAGCATGCAGCCAAATTTTCTAAAATGGGCAAAGAGATGGGGACTTTACGAGAGAATGCTTGGGCAAGAATGGTTGAGCAAGAACAATCCATACCGAGATATTTTGGATAGTGGTGCGAATCTTCTATTTGGCTCGGATTGTATGCCCATGGACCCCTTGTACGGGATAAAAATGGCTGTGAATAGTGAGTATGAGAGCCAGAGGATAAGCTG
This sequence comes from Candidatus Aciduliprofundum sp., assembly GCA_015523135.1. GTDB lineage: Archaea > Thermoplasmatota > Thermoplasmata > Thermoplasmatales > Aciduliprofundaceae > Aciduliprofundum. The sequence goes on along the minus strand of WAKY01000149.1, from coordinate 10,718 downwards.
GGAAGAAGCTGTAAGGGCATACACCCTTGGTGCAGAGTATTTTGGAAAGGAGTATGGAGAAATAAAAGAGGGAAATATTGCAGATTTGGTAGTTTTGAAAAATGACAAAATATGGATGACCATTGTGGATGGAAAAATTATGTATACTTCTCAATGAGATCCAAAATTTCTCTATACTTAAATGGCTTCTTCATAACTTCAAGAGCTCCAGCTTCTAGCATCTTCTCCGCATATTTGTCGTGGTATGCTGTTGCTCCAATTATTTTTGCATCTTTATCGTATTCTTTTATAGCTTTTGTTGCTTCAATTCCATCCATAATTGGCATTTTTATGTCCATAATTACAATGTCTGGATGATGTTTCATATAGAGTTCCACTCCTTCCTTTCCATTCTTCGCTGTTATTACTTCGTACCTTTTCAAGAATATACTGTATAATTTCAATAACTCTTCGTTATCATCCACTAGGAGAACACGGATTGGCACATTTAATAGTAGGTTATTTATTTATTTAAGTTTTTCTATTTAGCCTATTTCTGTTTTTATTATTTAAAAGTTTATAACCCCTAAATATGCATTTTTATTCATATCAACTTCTATCAGCTTTTCGCTTTAATTTTTCAAAAATTAAATAAAAAGAATATTTATTCCTTTTCAATGAGTATGTTTATAAAATGTGTGAGATGCTGCGCTAATGCGGGATTATCTGTGTATCCGCATGCGTTTAGTTCGGGGGATGCAAGCAAAGCGCTTTTGTTATCGCATACTATATCTGTAGCCATAAGTCCATTCTTTCTGTAAACTGTTACTCCTGGAGGCACCCTTTGGTTTGGATGGGTAACAACTATTATCCTCACTCCCCTTTTCAGTGCTCTCTCAATATTCTTTTCAACAGATTTTCTAACTTCTGAGATTTTTGGAGTAGATATTATTATCTCTTTCTCGGCTAGGTCAATCATCTCTGCTATTTTTTTCATAACCTTCTCTTTTCCGTAAACTGTATAGACAAGCTGTGGTTCTCCCTTTTCCATAAATATGCTCTCTACAAATTGAAGTTTTTCAAAGAGATCCTCGATATCCTCTATTATCCTGTTTTTTAGAGTTTGAAGATTTTCTGGTTTGTACATTTTTGGTCTCCCTTCTGAGGATATTATGAATCCCTTTTGTTCTAGAGAATCTAGGACTTTGTATGCTGAAGTCCTAGGAATCTTTGCGTTTTTGGCAATTATTTCAGCAGGTCCAACACCAATCATTATTAATGCAAGAAATGCCTTAATTTCATACTGCGATAGCCCCAATTTTTCTAAGCTTTTTACAATTTTGTTGTACTCTTCAATAGCTGAGTTAAGATCCATGAACCAAAATAGTCAAACATATATTTGTGTTCTTCCATTAACCCCTATGATCAAGTACATATATTTTAGATGCTTTTCTCACGCAACTGAAGATATTGATAAAGTTAGGAAAGCTTTCAAATTCATAACTCAAAAGGATAGATTTGAAGAAAGGGAAGAAAAGGGATATTATGGAAATAAAATAATAATTCTTGAGACAAAACTTACTAAGAAAAACGATATAGTTAGATTCTGGAAGAGAATGAAAGATTATGGAATAGTTGATGAGATTATTTCTATGCTTGATGATCTTGTGGATGAGCAGGGTGTGCTATATCTTAGGTTTGATAAACAGCAGGCTTATTTAGAGAAGATTGCTCTCACGATGCATGGTGATTCAATAGCTATGCATGCAAAGCTTGAAAGCTATCCTATGAAAAAAGCTAAAGCCATAGAAAATTTTAAAAAATTTATTAATGAGATTTAAGATTCTTTTATATTCACCACAGTAACAACAAAGTACAACGTTTTCCCTGCTACCTCTTGGTTATGATTTACTCTAAACATAGTACTATTTTCCCAGTCAATTATGCCACCATTTGGAAGTAATATGGGTAGTTGTTCTATGTCGTATTTGAATGTAATTATTCCCCCACTTATTTTTTCTACATAGATTCTTAGAGGGCTTATGTTTTCGTATGGCTGATAATACTCTCCAACGTTAGGCTCGTTCATTATTGTCACTATATTCTTTGTAGGATTAACTTGTAATATTAGGCAATCCCAGCCATGTTCATTGTCCCTATAAACTGCATTATCTAGCGGGTTTTGCTGGCCAAATCTCTTGTTAAAATCCTCCAAAGAGAGATTTTCTACAACTGGTATGGTTTGTACAAGAGAATAATTCTGAACCTTTGACCAGTCAAAAGGATAACCTTCGCTGGGAGGAACAACAATGGTTTTTGTTTCATTTAATTTCATTCCTATTACTCCATTTTCAAATCCAGGAATCATTGTGTGATCCCCAACCTTAAAGGTTAATGGATCAAAATTACCGTGCCATTTAAAGCTTACAGTTTTAGGATATGAAATGTTATCCTTTGCAACTTGTTCTATATTTGTATCAAAAATTCTCCTCTCTCCGCCATAATAAATGTATCCATAGTATCTTACAGAAACTGTATCTCCCTGCTTTACTATAGGAGTACTTTGAGAGCCATGCCCTTGAGTGCTCCAGAAATAAGCTCCAAGGCCACCTGCTAGTATCATAAGCGTCACAAGTATTGCGTAGGTTGATGATTTCATTATAGCGCCTAATACCCATTCCCAATATATAACTTACGCTTCCCAGAAAAAATTAAATCCTAAATAACAATCCCCAACCAAGCGGGGGTTGCCGAGCCAGGTCAAAGGCGGTGGACTCAAGATCCACTCCCGTAGGGGTTCGCCGGTTCGAATCCGGCCCCCCGCATTAATCCCCTTTCTTAGAGCCCTTTAAAAAGTGCTTTACCCTAAAAGAGATTTTTTAAAAGGGAAGAGAGTGGAGAGAGAAGAGAGTAACGATTTAGTTGAGAGCTTGCCTTCTGCAAGAGGGCTTAGCCGTAGGTGTCTCTTCCTAAGGAACTCGCTGGTGGTTCCTGAGAAAGCGGCTTTACCCGGAAAGAAGAAAATGATTAAGCTTAGATATCAAAAAGCACTTTTGCATATCCTTTTTCAGGGTCTACAATTAATTCGTGGTAAGTGACTGCTTTTATCTCTGTTTTTATTCCATGCTTTCTCCTTTTATATGGTTCGCCCCAGCATATTGCCTCAAGATGGTATCCGTTCTTATCTTCTTTTATTTTAACATCAAATTTTCCCATAACGAAGAGCTCTGTGGAGAACACATAAAGGAGCTCAGAGAGCCAATCAACGAATAAATCATTCAATGTAGGGGAGGAAAGCTTGACCTTGTACTTTCCAGCAGGCTCTATTTTATCAGCATTTAAAATTATATCAAACATCCCATAAGCTGCCTTCTCAAAGAGCTCTTCAAGGGAATCTCCACGCACTATTATACCAACATCAGCAGTATGGTCAAATATTTCGTAGGTTTTCACCTTTGGAAAATTGCAAGAAATGATTTAAATTTTTATCCTCAGAAGGGCTAATATTTATTTAATATGACTAATTCACCCAATTAAGGTGTGAGCATGGATACTGAAGAAGCAAGGAAAAACTATGAATTTCGGCGTTACTTGGAAGAGTTGGAGAAGTATGAAGGTAGAGGCACTGAGCTTATTTCAGTTTATATACCTCCAAAGAGACCAATATCGGATGTAATCTCTTACTTGAGAGATGAGTATGGAACTTCTGCCAATATAAAAAGCAAGACCACACGCAAGAATGTGATGAGTGCAATTGAGAGTATAATGTCTCGCTTAAAGTATTTTAAAATGCCTCCCCCCAATGGATTGGTTGTGTTCGTGGGCCATGTGATAAAAAGAGGAGACCAGACAGAGATGGTATCTTATGTGTTTGAACCTCCCGAGCCGGTTCAATCATTCATATATAAATGTGATTCTAAATTTTATCTTGATCCCTTAAAAGCTATGCTTGGAGAGAAAGATATTTATGGCTTGCTTGTAATAGACAGAAAAGAAGCCACTATTGGATTTTTGAAGGGAACCAGAATTGAAGTAGTTAAGCATTTAGATAGCATGGTTCCAAGTAAGCATCATCAAGGAGGACAATCATCGCGAAGATTTGAAAGATTAATTGAGCTAGCTGTACATGAGTTTTTCAAGAAGGTTGGAGATAAAGCCAATGAGGTATTTCTCGCAGAGGAAAAGTTAAAGGGTATACTTGTGGGAGGTCCTGGAGGCACAAAGGATACTTTTCTAAAGGGAGATTATTTGCATCACGAGTTGAAGAAGAAAATAATTGAAGTTTTTGATGTTGGGTATACGGATGAATATGGATTGCACGAGCTTGTAGAAAAAGCTTCGACAACACTCCAAAATTTAGAAGTTTTCAAAGAAAGACAGTTGCTTGAAAGATTTTTCAGAGAAATAAGAAAGCCTGATGGTGGCTTGGCAGTTTACGGTGAGAAAGAAGTTAGACAAGCACTTGAAAGGGGTGCTGTGGATGTTCTTCTAATATCAGATAGTTTGAGGGAGTTTAGAGTAACTTGGAAATGTCCTCAATGTGGTAAAGAAATAAAAGAAACAATTAAAGGGGAAATTCCCGATAAAACATGTCCAGAATGTGGGATACCTATGGATATAGTAGAGAAGAAGGATTTAATTGAAGAGTACTATGATATTGCAGAGCAATTCAACACGCAGGTTGAGCTAATATCCAATGAAAGTGAAGAAGGAAAAATATTTGCGAAGGCATTTGGAGGCATAGCGGCAATTCTTCGCTACAAGTAATTATTTTTTGAGTGTAAGCACTACTACATCTCTCACAGAGCGCATCGCTTGGAACGGCATTATAAGCCTGCCTTGGGCATCTTTTTTAAAGCCCCTTGCATCAAAATCCTCTGCAGGTATTATTAGCATGTGCATTATTTTTCCTGTCTCCGTATCAATCACAAAATTGTCAATGGTGCCAAGAATCATTCCTTCATCCGTCATAGCGGTTTTTCCTCTCAATTCTGTTACGAACTTCTTCATCCTATCACCTCACGAGTAATAGCCCAAATCCTCCTTTTTGGCTTTAACACCCTTACTCAATTCTAACCCAATGCTTTCGTAGTATTTTATTGTTTCTTTATCCAAGGAAGGATGTACTATACCCAATGCTTCTTCAAAATGCTTCATATGCACCCTATCACTATTTTCCCTTATTGCAGCCATTCCTGCCTCCCTACATAGATTCTCCAAATCTGCACCTGTGTAGAATTCAGTGTGCATTGCTATATCTTCCAAGGACACATCATCGGCTAGAGGCATTTTCTTTGTATGAACTTTCAAAATCTTCAACCTCGCTTCTTCGTTTGGTGGCTCTACATACACGATTCTATCAATTCTTCCGGGTCTTAGCAATGCAGGATCTACAATATCAGGGCGATTTGTAGCGGCTATTACCACTACTCCTTCAAGGGTAGTTAGGCCATCCATGGATGTTAAGAGTTGATTTACAATTCTCTCAGTCACGCCAGAGCCACCATAGTATCCACGCTTTGGTGCAATTGCATCTATCTCATCAAGGAAAACAATGCAGGGTGAGGACTGCTTTGCTTTCTTAAAAATTTCCCTTATTGCCTTCTCACTCTCTCCAACCCACTTACTCATCACTTCTGGACCCTTTATGCTTATGAAATTAGACTCACTCTCGGTAGCTACTGCCTTAGCCAATAAAGTCTTGCCCGTACCTGGAGGACCATATAGCAATATACCTTTTGAGGCCCTTATGCCCATTTTCTTGAAAGCTTCGGGATTTTTAAGTGGAAGCTCTACAGCCTCTTTGAGTATTCTCTTTGCCTCTTCTAAATCTCCAACTTCATCCCAGTGTACAGAGGGTATTTCAACCATAACCTCCCTTAGAACGCTTGGCTCTATATCCTTTAAAGCCTCTTTAAAATCTTCCTTGGTAACTTTCATACTTTCTAAAATTTCTGTGGGTACGGGTTTGTCAAGGTCAATTTTTGGCAAGTATCTTCGAAGAGCGTTCATAGCTGCCTCTCTAGCGAGAGCCGCAAGATCTGCACCTACGAACCCGTGAGTTAATTCTGCCAGTTCTTCTAGCAGCTTATCTTTTTCCTCTGGTTCTCCCTCTATAGGCATTCCTCTTGTATGAATTTGCAGTATCTCCTTTCTACCTTCTTTATCCGGTATGCCTATTTCAATCTCTCTATCAAACCTTCCGGGCCTACGTAATGCAGGGTCTATGGCATCAATTCTGTTCGTTGCTCCTATAACTATTATATGCCCCCTCTTTCCTAAGCCATCCATCAGGGTTAAGAGTTGAGCAACAACTCTGCGTTCAACTTCCCCTGTAACTTCTTCTCTCTTTGGAGCTATGGAGTCAATTTCGTCTATGAATATTATACTTGGAGCATTTTTCTGGGCATTCTGAAATATTTCTCTCAATCTTTCCTCGCTCTGACCATAAAACTTGCTCATTATCTCAGGCCCATTTATTGCATAGAAATGAGCATTACTTTCATTAGCCACTGCCTTTGCAATTAGAGTTTTACCAGTGCCAGGAGGACCATAGAGCAAAACGCCTTTGGGCGGCTCAATACCCAACCTCTCAAATAACTCAGGATGCTTCAGAGGTAGTTCAATCATTTCTCTTACCTTTTGGAGTTCATCTTTGAGTCCTCCAATATCCTCATAAGTTACATGCTCTAAGAGTTCTTCTATCTCCGTTGGCGGCTCTTCTCTAACTTCAACTATTGTTTGCACTCCAATTTGCACAACTTTCTTCGATGGCATTGTTTTTACAACTTGGAAAAGTATACCTGTCCTTCCCATCAAAGTTATGTTTGGTACAACTATTTCATCTCCCTCTACCACAGGTCTCTTGAGAAGAACTCTCTTTATAAAATCTCCAATACCCTCCCCGAATCTCAATCTTTGATTTTTTCCTATTAGTGGGGCAATTATTATCTTTTGTGCCTCAACAGGTTCCACCTTTCTTACCTTTACCTTCTCCCCCACGGTAACTTTTGCATTTCTTCTTATATGACCGTCAATTCTTATAATTCCCCTGCCTTCATCCTCTTGCTTTGATCTAAATACCCTTGCAGCTGTAACTCTTTTTCCTTCAATCTCAATTACATCTCCCACTTCTAAACCAAGGAGCATACGGGATGAAGTATCTAATCTTGCTCTGCCTAACCCTACATCCATCTGGGGTGCTTCGGCAACTCTGAGTATGAGCTCTTTTTCCATAGCTCACGCAAATTCCGAAGAGTTAATAAACTTTTTCAATCTTTCTTTGGCATGTACCTATAGAGTATATTTGCAAACACAGGCAGATTTCTTGATTGAATCCACAATCTTCCAGGGCCAACGAACTCTGTTAGTATGTATTCTCCTCCAAACAGGAAAGATTTGAGCCTTCCAAATTTGCGGAGCCTAAAATTCATGCTTGCATCAAAGGCAGCTAAGTGTATGTTGTCCACAAGCAATCTCTCTCCTGGGTCTAATTGAATCATATCTATTCCACCATATGTTGCTAACCAAGCTTTTCCTATTCCGCTGACCTTGAACCAGAACATTCCTCCGGGAGTGAAAATGCCTTTAAACCCTGTGAATTTCACTCCAAACTCAAGCTCTGTAGATGCTAGGTAATTTGTGTCCGATATGTATATTGGCTGTGTAACTTCTATTTCTGTTATATCTCCTGGCAAACTTGGGGCAAAAACTACATATCCATCTTGAGATTGTGCATAGTATGTATTCATAAACAGCGTTTGTCCAGCAAGCATTTTTCTTAAAAGCCCCTTCATAAATCCTCCCTGTGTAGTGGTTTCTACTCCAATACTTGGTGACATGTAAACCATTGCGCCTGCCTCTGCGACTATTCTTTCTCCTGGAGATAAGTACACTTTTAACTCAGAAAATGCAGGTTTGTGTAAAATTTCAGTTTTCATTGCATCACCTAATAGTAATGGGGTTTTAAATTATTTAAATTTTTCTTGCGTTAAATTTATTTTCTCCACGAGCATGCTTTCCCAATGCTTGCCGTAATATCCGATATCCATGGAAATCTTTCCGCCTTGAAAGTTGTGCTTGAGAAGATTGAAGATGCAGATATGATTTTATGTGCGGGAGACCTTGTGGGCTACAATCCATGGCCTAATGAGGTGATATGGGAGATAAGAAGGAGGAACATTCCTTGCATAAGGGGGAATCATGATAGAGCTGTTATTTACGATGATTACTCCAGATTCAACCCCTATGCCGCCACCGCTGCATCTTGGACAAGAAGTATATTAACGGAGGAGAATATGAAGTACCTTTACTCCCTTAAAGATAATTTAATTTTAGAGATTGAGAACAAAAGAATTGCAGTGCATCATGGTGCGCCCTTTGACGAGGACCGTTATATTTATCCAGATGAAGCAATGGAAGATCTTTTAGAGTATGATAACGCAGATATTCTCATTTTGGGGCATACCCATGTACCCTTTGTAAATATCTTTGAAAGGGGAGTAATAATAAATCCGGGAAGCGTGGGGCAGCCAAGGGATGGAGATCCCCGTGCCTCATATGCCCTCGTGGATTTGAAAAATAAAAAATATGAGATAAAGAGGGTTGAGTATCCAATTGATGAAGTTTATGAAAAAATAATAGAGGAAGGTCTGCCTGCATTTTTGGGTGAGAGGTTGTACATTGGATATTAACGCTTTTTCATTTTCTCCTTTACTCTTTTCTCCAAGTACTTGTACTTTCCCTTTAGTTGGTAAGCATACTCTTCCTTCTTTCCTATTTTACCCTCTTCGTGCATATATGCGTACAGAGTGGCTATACCTACAACAGCTGTTATCCCTATAAGAACATATAGGACCCACATTAAGCTGCTCTTTACGCTGAAAGATGAATCTGGGATGATTCCATCAACTCTATCACCTAAAACCTTGGATAGGTAAGTTAAGTTCAAGGTATGATTCTCAGTTGCCTTATCCCAATCTTCTTTGGAGAAATAGCCGGGAGACCACATTTTGTAAGTGGTACCATTGTAATTAAATACCAAGGAGAAGCGGACAAAGTACACACCATCTGGAGTGCCTGAGAATGTTTTTATGTGAAATGCCACAGGTTTTAACTCTTTAGGTGCGATATCCCCTAAATTCATTGTATAATTCACGCTATTTGATTCCTCTATTATTGGCTTATTTTGTATTTTCCATATACTCTTTGCCTCCTCCTCAGTTGCCCACATATAAATTCCTATGTCCAAAATACAATTGTGCATATCCGCCACATATCTGTTTTCTATAGTAAAATTGAATTTTCCATCTTTTCCCGGTTCTAAAACTGGAGTAGTGAAATTATCAAAATTTGGCACATGAGCTGGAGAGCTTACATAGGTGAGCATAATAGCCAATAGAATTACTGGAATTTTCATTCTATAGGAAATCTCATTTTAGAATTTTAAGTTTACCATGGCACAGGCTTCTTTCCCATCTTGTATGCAATTATGTTTACAGCTCTGTGAATTAAAGGAGTTAGGAGCAATATTGTCACTACAGCAGGTATATTTCCAAATGCGAAGGTGAAGAATGATGGGTAGAATATATAGGCAAACAGCCATGCTATAAATACAAATGTAAGCTGGTCAAGTAGAAATGCTCTACCTCCGCTTTTTATTCCCAATCTTCTCTTTATAAACGATCCAAAAGAATCGCCTAGCATAGCTCCGAAGGATAGGCATGTCAATATTCCTAAAAATGATAAATCAGATGAGAATTGGGGGAAATAATCTTGTGGAAGATATAGAGATAGAAAATTTTGTATTATGCCAATAGCCATTCCTGTTAAAACGCCACCAAAGAATCCTCGCCATGTCTTGCCATTGCCTAGAATTCTGTGTCCGTCCCAGAAATTCTTGCCAAAGTCCATAGGCGTCTTTCCCTTGAATATTACAGCAGCTGAGTTTGGCACATAAGCAGGTAACATTAGCCAAAGCGCTGCTATTGCTTGAGAGATGGGATTCATTAGAGTGGTAATTGTGAAAGTTAACATAAAGTTTTGGTAAATATTAAATAAGGATTGCATATTAAGGAATTGGGCGCGTGGCCTAGCATGGATAGGGCGCTGGCCTTCTAAGTCAGTGGTCGCGGGTTCGAATCCCGCCGCGCCCGTTTGGGTAAGCTTTATATTTGAGTTCAATTTACCCAAGGATGGTGTCAAGATGAAGAGAAGTTCAAGAAGCTGGAAAAAACGAGGTAAAATGCGTTGGAAGTGGAGAAAGAAGAGAATGCGAAGGTTAATGAGACAAAGAAGGGCGAATAAGAGCTAATTTTATTTTTAATTTAAATTATATCATTCTTCTCACGATTTCTATTCTCTTTGGGATAAAATTTATATTTACGATGAAAATATCCTTGTTGAAGGGGGCATGGGGTAGTCAGGCATCCTGGTGGGCTCCAGTTAGATGATGAGCAGCGGGTCAGCTGAGTGATGATGAGTAACTGGAGCGCTGACCCACAGGAGAGACCCGCGGACCTGGGTTCGAATCCCAGTGCCCCCACTTTTTACCTTGAATGGATGTGATGAAGTAATGTTGTAAAGCACCACTTTTCACAGACCATATGAAAATGTGGAAAATAATCATTTTTCAATGGAAAGAGTTTAATATCAAAATTCAATAGCAACGATAAATGGCTACCCCTCTTATGAGACAGTATCACAGGATAAAGGCGAAGTACGAAGATACAATATTATTT
>WAKY01000148.1 GCA_015523135.1 Candidatus Aciduliprofundum sp. | reverse complement strand
TGTATTTTGAAAAGGATGCAATCTCTGAAATTTTGAATTATGATAATGCTGTTCTCGGTGTTTACAAGGAAAATGCTGAGCCCTATGGGCTTCTAATTGGAAATGAAAATTTAGAGGAGATAAGGGAAAAAGTTCCAAATTCTTCGGGCTTGGTTAATGCGGGAATTTATGTTTTCAATCGCAAAATATTTGATTACATAAAGAAAGTAGAATTATCTCCTCGGGGTGAGATTGAGTTCACAGATGCCATAAACATGTTTGCCAAGGAGTATGAGGTGAAGATTGTGCAGTATGATGGGCTATGGTTAGATATAGGATATCCTTGGCACCTTCTTGACGCTACTAAGGCATACTTGGATAAAATGGAATGCGAGATAATGGGAGAAGTGGAGGAGAATGTTGTTCTCAAGGGCAAAGTTTGCATAGGTGAAGGTACGAGAATAATGAGCGGAACTTACATAGAAGGACCGGTGCTTATAGGCAAGAACTGCAAGATTGGGCCCAATGCTTACATAAGGCCCTACACTGTTATTGGAGATAATTGCCATGTTGGTAATTCTTGCGAGGTAAAAGCTTCAATAATAATGAATGGAAGCAAGGTACCGCATTTTAACTATGTAGGTGATAGCATTATCGGAGAGAATTGCAATCTTGGAGCGGGTACGAAGGTGGCAAATTTAAGGTTGGATGAAAAGAATATTCGGGTTGTGGTGAAAGATAAGATTGTGGATACTGGAAGACGCAAGCTTGGCGTGATTATGGGGGATAATGTTCATACAGGAATAAATGTGAGCATAGATGTGGGCACGATGATAGGCTCCTATACATATATTGCTCCAGGAGCAAGGGTTAAGGGGGTTGTGGTTACTAGAAGCAGAATTTATTGAAAGAAGTAATTCTTTAAATCCTCTTTTAAATTTGTTTTTGGCTTGTACCCTATTTCTCTCGCCTTTGATATATTGGCATAGGATTTTCTTATATCTCCCTCTCGCGGCTTGTCGTGTATTATTTTTATTTCTCTCCCACTAAGCTCTGCAATTATTCTTGCAAGCTCGTTTATGCTTGTCTCTCTTCCCGTGCCACAATTATACACTCCCTCTGCTTTTTTTGCTAGGGCTAATTTCACAAGCTGCACAACATCTTGCACATTTACAAAATCCCTTGTTTGCTCTCCATCTCCGTAGATTATCAATGGCAAACCCTTCTTTGCTCTTGATACGAGAATGGAAATCACTCCAGAGTATGGGCTATTTGGGTCTTGCCTTGGTGAGAATATGTTAAATGGCCTTATTGATGAAACTTTCAATCCGTAGAGCTGGGAATATAGCAAGGCGTATCTCTCCCCTGTTAGCTTGCTCAGTCCGTAAGGACTCTTTGGCTCTGTTGGATGCTTTTCATCTATGGGCAAATATTCTGGCTCTCCGTAAACTGCTGCTGAGGATATGTAAATAAATTGCTCAATGTCATTTTTTCTTGCATACTCCAATAAATTGAGAGTGCCCATTATGTTGTTATCTGCATCGTTTTTTGGATTTTCTACACTTTTTACAACGCTTACTTGAGCGGCTGCATGGATTATTGCATCAATTTCATAATTCTTTAAGAGGGTATCTAGCTCTCCCCTTATATCTCCAACTATTTTTGTGAATTTAGAAGCCCTAAGGTCCAATCCCACAGAGTTTGGAATGCTTTCAATTAAATAAGAGCCAAGCTGTCCAGATGATCCCGTTATGAGTATCATAAGGGGTTATGTGCAGGGTGGTTAATAAACTTATATTTTTAAAGGGAAATGCTTATTCTTGAGAGTTTTGTTATCTCCAAGGAATTTTGTGAGTATTCCCTTATGTCCACATAATTTTCTATATTCCTTGTTTTACTGAATTTGGATGAGTACTTTATTAAAGGTGCTAGATTAATCAGATTCAACAAAGACCTTTCTCTCCTCTCTTTGGGAAATAATTTTACAATTCTCTCTCTAGCTTTCAATCCAAGTTCCTCTGGAGCTGCTAAGGCCTCTTTTATCGCTCTTACAGTTGCCTTTACATCGCCATAGGGCACATAAAAACCTATGTTTCCCATGGCTTCAGAAATTCCTCCTCTATTAGTGCCTACAGGTATGGCTCCTGCCAGCATTGCCTCACATAGGGTATTTGGCAAACCCTCGCTCAATGATAACTGGGCATACACCTTTGCCCTCTGGTAATATGGGAGCAACATCTCATTTTTCACATATCCCATTAGCTCTACATTCTTTGGTGCTATTCCCTCTAAATATTTTCTTGCTTCACCTTCTACACCTATTACCAAAAATTTTGCATCAGGCACATATTTTGCAGATTTTACAAAAGTATCAAGACCTTTCAATTTAACTCTTTTAATATTTTTAGCACCAGCTACACTTAGCACTATATTCTCCTTTTTTCCATTTGGTTTCCAGAAATTAGGGTCATAGCCAGTTGGCACTGGGTATATATTTTCTTCATTTATTTTTGCGTTTTTCATTATCTCTTTTTGGAGGTATTGGCTTACAGGAAGAATAATATCTGCATTTTTTAGTACATACTTTGCAGGTATGGCCTCTTTTTTATTTGAAAATGCTCCGTATCCTATCTCTGGGAAAGAAACTGCATCGTAGCCGCCCACAATTATTATTGAACTTTTACCGTATTTTTTAGCATAGCGCACCATGGGAAATGTATGCCATCCAGCGAACCAGCCGATGGACACAGAGGCACTTTGAATTGACTTTTTGACTTTTGATATATATCCTCCCCAATCTTTTTTGGATTCCGGTGGTACTAGATTTACTATATCGTAATGCCTAGCGAGCATTTCAAGGTCTCTTCTTATGAATGTGGAAGATGGGTTGCCTATGAAGAGTATATTCATACTCTCACCCCTTTTACTCTTCCTATGGTATAGTTTCTAATCTTACGCGTAGTTGGAAATGTTATAAAATTATACCAAAGATTCTTGGAAATGTGGAAATCAACCATATTTTTTGACCATAGATATTCAACAAGCTGGGGGTCTCTTTTAGAAGTACCTTTTAACATTGCGATAAATTTTGAGAATGTTACGAGAGGGATCCAAAAAGTGTAATATGTTTTCTTGGGAGCCCAACTTCTTATTTGCTCTAATCTTGCCTTAATAGAATATTCTGGTCTTGCAATGAACCTGTCTCTTTCGTTGAGATATTTTCTATAAATAAGTTTAAAGGCACTCTTTACTTGTCTCTTTTCTGGCTCTTTTTCTTCCCAATTGTATCCAGTGATGAGAGGATACCATTTGAAAGCATCTATTTCAATCAATCTCCACCAGAGGTCAAAATCTTCTGCATACTGCAAATCTCTCCAGCCACCTACTTTCTCCAAGAGATGTCTAGGATAAATGCCAGAATATATGGTTTGTAATGCATATTTACCTTTACCTTCCCAACTTTCGTATGCTTTAATTAACTCCCACCATTTATCTGTATAAATGGTATCTAAATCCACGGGGATTATGTACTCTCCTGATGAATTTTCAAATGCAATCTGTCTTCCTTTACCGCGAGTGCATTTTCTCACTATTATTTTGAAATTTGGGAATTTCTTCGCATATTCTTTAAGTATCTCCAAAGTTCCATCGGTGGATTTGCTATCTACCACTACAATTTCAAATTCTTCAGGGTTAATGTATTGAAGAATTGAATCCAAACTCGCTCTTAATCTTGGAGCATTGTTATAAACTGTGGAGCATATAGAGTATCTCATTCTCTCACATCCGCTTTAAAACCACCTATGCTATCCTTTATTTTCCATAGTTTTTGGACTTTAAATCCGCATTCTTCAAACTTCTTTTTCAAGCACTCAAATCCTCTATGGTACTCAATTACATACCTTGGCACATTTCTAAGGGTCTCGCAGGGAACAGAGAGAAGGGAATATTCACAACCCTCACAATCAAATTTTGCAATGTCAATATGAGGAGAGAGAATTTTTGAGATTGAGATGGCCCTAACTTTATACTTTTTATTTCCTCCCAACCCGAATGATGTAGTGCCAAGCTCCTCGTAGCTGAGCTCTATATATCCATCTTTATCTGCAACTGCGAGATTGTGAACCTCACCATCTATTTTATTCAATTTTAGATTTCTCTTTATGAAGGGAATATTCTCTCTTTGTGCCTCATAAATAATTACCTTTTTAGCTCCCCACTTGGAGAATAATGCGGCAGAATAGCCGATGAATCCTCCCACATCAAGAACGATTTTGTTGGAGAAATCAAAAATTCTATAATACTTCTCCAAGGGCTCATTTACCACACCTATCTGATTAGGATATGCGGCTAAGACAATATCATTCTTTTTTAAGTAAACAACTCCATTTTTTGTATCTAAAATTTCCCAGCCATTTAGAGCAAGATCTCTCAATCTCCAAAAATCAGATTTGCCTTTTAGAACTATGCCACCATCATTACTCCATTTTATATCTACCCTTGTGGGCCTATCTAAGAAGATAGGAATAATAGCCAAAGGATTTTTGAGGTATTTTAGGGAGAATTTTAGGGAATTTACTAAGGGTATTTGAGTATAGTTTCCTTTCATGATACTCACCTCGGGTCTAAAATTAAATAATTCCATTGCATTTTTAAAAACATCGCTTCAAATACTAGCTATGATTTAAATGCATAATTTTATTTTTTGAAAATCAAAGGGTAGAAATATCTAAATAGCCAAGTTGTATTATAATTATAATGACTCTTGAAGGGTGGAATATACACGCTTTCAACGCCATAAATTCCCTTGCAGGTAAGAATCCATATTTGGATGCATTTATGATTTTTTTCGCACAATACATAATTTTCATAGTTCCCATAATTATACTCTACCTCTGGTTTGCAAAGAGGGGAGATAAAAAATTCTCATTGTTTCTATTTTTCACGATTCTCGTTGCAGCTATAATCTCCATGGGTATTAGTGCAGTTTACTACCATCCTAGACCCTTTGCAATGGGTTTAGGCACCACATTAATTCACCACTCTGTAGACAGTTCATTTCCAAGTGATCATACAACAGTGATGTTTGCCTTCTCCCTCCCCTTCTTATTCTTCAAAAAGTACAAATCTGGCACAGCATTGGTTATTCTTGCAGCTCTCGTGGGCTATGCAAGAGTGTTTTGCGGTGTGCATTTTCCTCTGGACATAATTGGCGGCTTTGTTATAGCGCTATTAGTAGCAATCACATTTTACGCTATTCGTGACACTCTATATTCTTGGTTCTCTAAGATTGTGAATGGCTGGGAGCGATTAGTTTCAAAAAGATGATAAAAAAATTTATATTATTTCCGTATTTGATAAGTGATGAAATGGAGAGCTCTACTTTCTATATTGCTAGTCGTTTTGATCATGCATTCAACTTTCTATGTTTTCGGTGGGGCCTCTAAGAATCATAGTTTTAATGGTTTTGAAAATTATGGAGCTCCCGCCTATCTAACTCCAATTTTAGCGCTTGTCAATTCTACAATTTACCAAAAGGTAGTCCCTATTCTGAACTCTCTTGAAGAGTCGATGCAAAATGCCCACTATTTTTACTATTTCATCATCAAAAATGTTAGTGGGAAGAATCCAGAAGAGATAAGAGAGATGATAAAGGAAGAGTATGAGTCTAAATCCATAAAGGGTGCAGTGCTCATAGGTAATGTGCCTCTGGCAAGCTACGAGGATAAAGCTATTGGAAAGGTTATAGAGTTTCCCTACTACTACATGGATTTGAATGGAGAGTGGAAAGACAGCGATGGAGATGGCATAATTGACACACCTTCTGGAAACTATTTTCCCGAGATATGGGTAGGCATAGTTAGGTCCACGGATAAGGATGGGAACAATGTAACACAGATTGAGGAATATATAAATAAGACAATAGATTATATTGATGGAAAATATTGTCCCAAAGTTCAAAGTGGAGCGTTTATTGATGACGATTTTCTCTATTTGGATGATAAAATAAAATCATCCTTAACCTCCCTTTATATTGGAGAAGAAGTTATGGACCAAAATACCAATTCTGCCACATTCTTAAAATTTTTATCGAATAACTATGCTTATGCTTATTTCATTGTCCATTCTGATGGTAAATCTTATATTATCAAAACTCACAATGGCCACAAAAAAATAAATCCATGGGAGATAAAGAATATAAATGCACTTTTTTACACAGATTTTAGTTGTTATGCTGCCTCGTTTGAGAGGGGGGCAATTGCGAATTATTTGATTATGGGTAAAAACTTTAAATCTCTGGGAGTGCTTACTTATACTGCTGAGGGGGTTCCAGAACCTTTGCTCTATTATCATAGGAGCTTGGGAGAGGGTATGAGCTTTGGTAAGGCTCTTGTAGATTATATACGCACAGTTACAGCGAATAAAACTTACTTTGATGAGCACATTGCTATGCTTGCCTATCTTGGCTTTCCATTCTTAAAACCTTGGAGGCCCTCTGAATATAAGGAATTTAGAACATTGGATATAAGGGGCAATGGGGAGTTGCTGAACTATGCTTCTATATATGGCTGGAAGGGAAATGGCACTAAGGACTCGCCGATACAGATATCGCATATAATGATATTCCAACCTACGGGAAATGGGAATATATCTTTGCACAATATCACCATATATGTAGAACTCTCTGATTGCTGGGTGCTTGGCGGCTTAGGAATAAATGTGGTTCACTCTAAAAATGTGGTGATTAAGAGCAATAAAATTTATTATGCCTTCATTGTTATTTTCAACTCTAAAAACATAAAGGTAGAAAATAATCTACTTGAATCCCATGGACATTTTTATAACTCTATATATGTGTATAACTCAACATCCGTTGATATAAATCATAATATTCTAAATAACGGGCTTGGTATAGGAGTGCGGGGAAATGTGGAATATGAGTTTACCAATGAAACTCTAACATACAAGCATATCTATTATTCAAAGGTGAATATAAGCTACAACAAGCTCAATCAATCTCTTACTGGAATAAATCTCCTTGGAGTTGCCAATTCCACAATATTTAGAAACGATGTTGAATTCAAGGGTGTAGGGTTGAGTTTGGAGTTATCCAATAACAATTTGATAGAAGAAAACAATTTCACGCTTCTTCTAAAGGATTTTCTAAATATATCTTTAAATTGGGGAACTGTGTGTTATCTCTCGCTCTCTAATTCTTATGGTAATCGCATATACCTCAACAATTTCACGTACAAAGGTCCGATGCTCGGGTATATAGATT
>WAKY01000147.1 GCA_015523135.1 Candidatus Aciduliprofundum sp. | reverse complement strand
TCAATGTAATTTGGATACCTCATAACTATTCCAACAAGATTGGAGCTCCCGGGGACATGTGGAACAAAATAAGAATCGTCAATTCCCAAAGCGCGAATGTATTTTTTCATACTAATGGTAAACTGCCTGTTACCTTATTAACTATTTCCTCGGGCCCGGGTCCTATGCCCAAGCAGGTAACTGTGCCAGGAGGTACTTCTGTTAGCCCCGCATCTCTTATTATTGCCGTTGTTAAGCCCAAACTCTTTGCCTTAAATTCAAGCTCATAAAGAGCTTTTAAGTCTTTTGCTTTAACCACAACCTTCTTTTGCCCCTCTTTTAGCCAATCATCAAGCCAAGGATTCTTCTGCTTTCTCGCCTTAAGAGTGCATTCAACTGCCGCATGGGCAACTTGAACCGCAAGCTTTCCGCATGATAGCTGCAAATCCTCCCTAACAACCATTACCATCTTATACTTCATCCACAACACCCTTCAATTTCTCTATTTTCTCATCCATTTCCCTTATCTCATCAAGTATTTTCTTTCTCTTCTCTTCGTAATAATCCCTTCTCCTTGGATTGAGCCTTATCATCCTCTCTACTTCTTCCAATTCTTTTATCTTTTTCTTTCTCTCTTTTAAAAGCTCATCAAGCATTATTAACCTATCGTACTTATTCTCCTCCTCCAATCCAAACCATTTTCGCAGCGTGGGATAGCCCCCTCTATAGAAGCCAATTATGAAAAATATAGCTGTGAGATTTATCAATGCGAGCCATATATACTTCCCGTAAAAAAGAGATGTATAGCCCAAAATGTAGCCTGTGAGGATTGCAATAACTATACTCATACCCATGCCCAAGCCAATGCGATAAAGTTGGTCATATTCTAAATCCAAAGCACCCCTCTTTGGAAAAAGCATGTTTATAAATGTATAGCCGGGAAGAAAGAATAGCATTAGTACTGCGCCAATCACTTGAAGTACATTCATCAAACTAAAATCGTGCGATAATATTTAAAATTTCACAAAGTTTTAAAATGATATGCCAATATTGCATTGTGAAAGTTGTGATTTTAGACGGGTATGTGGACGAGCCCTCGGTGCTTGGCGTACCACCTTACATTTCCCCTTATATCCGAGAGCTTGCAGGAGTTTGTAAAGAGTTAGAGGTGGAGTGTGAGTATAAGAGCATTGATATGTGGAGAAAAAGAGAGGAAATAAAAGGAGACATACTTCTTCTCCTGGGTGGAGCAATAGTTCCTGGCAAGTATCTTCGCACCTATCCTGCATCTTTAAGGGAAATTCGTGGGATTTTATCTTCCTTCAAAGGGTTGAAAATATTTGGTGGCTCGGTTGCAAAATTTGAAAAGCCCAATGTGCCTGCAGATTACCTTGCATTGGGAGATGTGGATGCTTTATTATATGACATTTTAACTGAGAATTTCACACACCATAGATTTCATAGTTTGGATGAGTGGAACCGCTGGCTAAAACTTGGAGCATATATTGTAAAAGAACATCCAGATTATCCAGAGCCATTGGTTGCGGAAATAGAAACATTTCGCGGTTGCTCAAGGTACCTTAGTGGAGGTTGCTCATTCTGCGTTGAACCCTTATACGGAAAGCCAATTTTTAGGGATGTAGAAGATATTGTAGAAGAAGTAAGAATTTTGAGCAATCTAGGAGTTAGAAATTTTAGAATAGGGGGGCAGACATGCATATACTCTTACAAGGCCTATGGAATCGGCCATAAGGAGATTCCACAGCCAAATGTTAATGCTTTGCAAGATTTATTTTCAAAATTGAGCGAGATTCCTCATAGAGTTCTCCATGTTGATAATGCAAATCCTGCTGTGCTCGCCTCCTATCCCACTGAGGCAAGAAAGATAACGGAGATTCTTGTGAAATACACCACACCAGGAAATGTGGTTGCCTTCGGAATGGAATCTGCTGATCCAGAGGTTATAAGGGCAAACAACCTAAATTCCACTCCCGAGATGGTGATGGAAGCAATAAGAATTGTTAATGAAATTGGAGCTGAGAGGGGAGAGAATGGCATGCCCAAACTTTTGCCCGGGCTAAATTTCATATGCGGTTTATGGGGTGAGAGCAAGGATACATACGCTATGAATTTTGAATTCCTAAGAGAAGTTCTCGCGAAGGGGTATCTTTTGAGAAGGATAAATATAAGACAGGTTGCCCCAGTGCGTAATAAATTCAAATTGAAATACAAGCACGAATGCTGGAAATTCCGCAAAGAAGTAAGAGAAAAAATTGATAAAATAATGCTCAAGAAAATTGTACCCAAAGATACGGTTCTCAAATATGTGTATTTAGAAATGCATAGGGGAAACTACACATTTGGAAGACAGCCCGGCTCGTATCCCCTCGTAGTAGTTTTACCCTATTTCTCAGAAATTGGAAGATATGTGAATATTAAGGTGATTGGCTATGGAGAAAGAAGCTTGACAGCTATTGAGTATCCCATGAAGGTAAATTCCGCCTCCTTCTCCGCTCTAAAATCTGTGCCTGGAATAGGGAAGAAAAGAGCCGCCGAGATAATAAAAAATAGACCATTTAAAAGTATAAAATCCCTGCAAGAGATTTTCCCAGAGGCAGAAGATTACTTATCCCTCTAAATCGTTAATTTTATATAGAAGAACTATCTTACCGATTTTGAGGTGATAAAGATGATGGGAGGTCAAGTACCTATACTTGTGCTCAAGGAGGGCACTGAGAGAGAGACTGGCAGAGATGCTCAGAAGAAAAATATTGAAGTAGCAAAAGCGATTGCAGATGCAGTACGCACAACACTTGGACCAAAAGGAATGGACAAGATGCTTGTAGATAGCCTTGGTGATATTGTTATAACCAATGATGGTGCTACTATCCTAAAGGAGATTGATGTTACTCATCCAGTGGGTAAGATGATGGTTGAAGTTGCTAAGGTTCAGGATACTGAGGTAGGTGATGGAACAACAAGTGCAGTTGTTCTCGCTGGTGAATTGCTCCATAAGGCAGAGGAGCTTCTTGACCAGAATGTGCACCCCACCATAATAACCAACGGCTATAGACTCGCGGCTGAGAAGGCTCTTGAGCTTCTCCCAGAGCTTGGAATTAAGGTGGATAGCGATGAGCTTCTAAAGGATATTGCGATGACTGCAATGACTGGCAAGAATGTTGCAGAGGCAAAAGAATACCTTGCTGAGATAGCAGTTAAAGCCATAAAGGCAATTGCAGAGGAGAAGGATGGCAAGACAGTAGTTAATGTAGATAATGTTAAGGTTGAGAAGAAGCAGGGAGGAGGAATAAAGGATACAGAACTAATTGACGGAATTATACTTGATAAGGAGAAAGTTCATCCTCGCATGCCCAAGCTCGTAAAGGATGCAAAGATAGCCCTTATAAATACAGGCTTCGAAGTTAAGAAGACCGAGATAAGCGCAAAGATCGAAATCACAGACCCCACACAGATTCAAGCATTCTTGGATGAAGAGCAGAATGAGATAAAGAAGATGGTTGAAAAGATAAAGGAAGTGGGAGCAAATGTGGTGTTCTGCCAGAAGGCAATTGATGATATTGCTCAGCACTATATGGCCAAATACGGCATTTATGCAGTTCGCCGTGTAAAGAAGAGTGATATGACAAAACTTGCAAAGGCAACTGGAGCTAAGATAATAACCAACTTGGATGATTTGACTCCTGAGGACCTTGGCTATGCAGAGGTTGTTGAAGAGCGCAAAATTGGCGAGGATAATATGACCTTTGTGCGTGGCTGTAAGAATCCAAAGGCTGTAAGCATACTAATACGTGGAGGAACAGAGCATGTGGTAGATGAGGCAGAGCGTGCCTTGCATGATGCCCTAAAGGTCGTGGGCGTTGCCCTTGAAGATGGGTATGCAGTTGCAGGTGGCGGAGCAACAGATATAGAGCTTGCTTTAAAGCTCAGAGAATATGCACCAAGTGTTGGCGGAAGGGAGCAGCTTGCAATTGAAAAATTCGCTGATGCTCTTGAGATCATACCTCGCACTCTTGCAGAGAACGCTGGTCTTGATGCTATTGATATATTGATGAAACTTAAAGCAGAGCATCAGGCAGGAAAGAAGCATGCAGGCATTGATGTCTTTGATGGAAAGATAGTAGACATGGTTGAGAAGAAGGTTATTGAGCCCATGCGTGTTAAGAAGCAGGCAATTGAAAGTGCAACAGAAGTGGCTACAATGATACTGCGCATTGACGATGTCATAGCTGCCAAGAAGAGCGAGGGTCCTAAGGGCGGCCAGGGTGGACCTGGCGGTATGCCTGGAGGAATGGGTGGCATGGGCGGTGGAATGCCCGGTATGATGTAAATTCTTCCCTTTTTATCTCATTTTTAGCCAAGCTTTAACTTCTTTTAAAGTTGGAACCGGTGCAAATCCATGGGATATAGCCCTTATTGTTCCCTCGTGCAACTCTACATTTTGAGTTATAGTTCCATCGATGGGAAAGAGTACATTAAATCCTCGCACAAAAGCTTCCCTTGCGGTGGTTTCACAACAGAGATGGGTCATAACTCCCGTGACAATTATATTTTTCACTCTTTTCTCTCTTAGAATATCTTGCAGTTTTGTTCCATAAAAAGCATCATAGGTGTCCTTCTCAAGGATAATATCTGCAAAATCCACCAAATTTGAATGTAAATTAGTGGAGGTTGAATTGCATGGCATAGAGCTACCCCACCATCTTTTTAGTATATTTCCTTCATGGCAATGCCTAGTGAATATTATATCCACTCCGATTTTCTTTGCAAATTCATAAAAATCTCTCAATTTCTCAATAAGAATGGGTGCGCTTGGCAAGTAAGCTTTCTCTTCCTCCTTTAGAAAATAATTTTGCAGATCTATTCCTAGTATGACATTTCTTCCCCTGTTTAACAATCTATTCCACCCCTTGAAATATTTCTCATGCATAGATACAATGAATTCATCTGTGAGATAATCTTCCTTGTACATATAGCTTAAATTGCTTGCCATAATAATAAATTTGCTTGGCTATGTTTTTATATTTTGGAGAAATTCATCTACTATGCTTCTCATAAAGAATGCATCACAGCTCTTAACCTTGGCTGGAGGAATAAGAAAGGAAAATTATGACTTAGGCATAATAGAAAATGGCGCTGTCCTTATTGATAATGGAAAAATTGTTGAAGTTGGGAGCATGAGAGAATTAAAAGGAAGTGCAGAGGAGGAAATAGACGCATCTGGCAAGGTTGTTATGCCTGGATTCGTTGATCCTCACACCCATCTTGTATTCTCAGGCACGAGGGAAAACGAGCTCTATATGAAGTTGCAAGGCAAGACATACCTTGAAATCTTAAAAATGGGTGGGGGAATCTTAAGGACAGTTAGAGCCACAAGAAATGCCACAAAGGAAGAATTAATGAAAGAGACGAAAAGAAGATTGGATTATATGCTAAGAAATGGAACAACTACTGCGGAGGCAAAGAGCGGATATGGATTGAATTATGAAGATGAAAGGAAAATTTTGGAAGTTATAAATGAGATAAACCATCCAGTTGAGCTTGCGCCAACATTCTTAGGGGCTCATGCTCTGCCACCAGAATTCAAGGAAAGTGGAGAGTACATTGAGTATATGAAAAAAATAATTCCAAAAATTGCACCTCTTGCAAAATTCATAGACATATTCTGCGAAAAGGGGGTATTTGATTGTGAAGAATCAAGAGAATATTTGGAGGAGGGAAAGAAATACGGGCTTGTGCCGAAAATACATGCAGATGAAATTGAAGACAT
The DNA here is from genome assembly GCA_015523135.1 of Candidatus Aciduliprofundum sp. Classification (GTDB taxonomy): domain Archaea; phylum Thermoplasmatota; class Thermoplasmata; order Thermoplasmatales; family Aciduliprofundaceae; genus Aciduliprofundum. The sequence goes on along the minus strand of WAKY01000147.1, from coordinate 2,267 downwards.
TGGATGTTCAAAAGTTGCCGTTGAGGTAGGAGCAATTTCGGCAGACCATCTTGTTAAAACCAGTGATGAGAACATAGAGCTTATGGCTAAAAGTGGTATAATTGCAGTTTTTCTTCCTGCCACTCCCTATATGCTATTGAGCAAAGAGTATGCTAGAGCTAGGAAATTCATTGAAAGGGGTATTCCTGTGGCTTTAGCTACAGATTTAAACCCAAATGCGTACACGGAGAGCATGCAGATGGTTATTTCCCTCGCAATAACCCAGATGCGAATGCTACCTGAGGAAGCTATTGCCGCTAGCACCATAAACGCTGCTGCTGCCATAGGCATGCAGGATAAAATAGGCTCCTTGGAAAGAGGAAAGCAGGCAGACATAATAATCTTAGATGCAAAGAATTACCAACAAATTGGCTACCATTTTGGTGTAAATCTTGTGGAGAAAGTGATTAAAGGGGGAAAATTAGTGTGGAGTAGGTAAAATGTACTTCATTAGAGAATTTAGCGAGGAGGACCTTTACGAGGTGCTCAACATAGCAAATGAATCTCTTACGGAGAATTACACTCCCGAACTTTTCTTGGACATCCATCGCATCTGGCCAAGGGGATTCTTAGTTGCAGTTACCAAGGAAATCATTGGATTTATCGCTGGAAGTAAATACAATAGAGAAGCAAGAATTCTTCTCCTTGCTGTTAAAGACAAGTATAGGGGAAAAGGCATTGGAAGTGCCTTAATGAGAAGATTTATGAGTATATGTAAATCAGAGGGCATATTATCTGTAAGATTAGAAGTAAGAACTACAAATTTTAAAGCTATAGAATTTTACAAAAAATTCGGATTTAATATAATCTCATATATTCCAAATTATTACACAAATGGTAATGCCGCATATATAATGTGGAGAGAAATATAAAAAAATTAGAAGACATTTATCTTTCCATTTACTAGCATGTCTGTTATCTTGTGTATATTCGCTAGCCATTCATCTGCAATATTTCTGAACTCTTCATTGTACCTTGCAATATTAACTCCTTCAGCCGGTATCACTTGTATATTTGCAACCTGAGGTTCATCCACTGGTTTTCCTATCTGAGATACTATGCGCACATGTACCTCTTTCACATCTCCCTCTGCCGCCTTTGCCACATCCTCTGCAATCTTGAAAGCAAGTATATTGTATAATTTGCCCACATGCGTAACTGGATTCTTGCCTGCGGATGCTTCCATGCTCATAGGCCTATATGGTGTGATTAATCCATTTACCCTGTTTCCTCTTCCCACACTTCCATCATCGCCATTCTCCATACTCAATCCTGTAACTGTGAGATAGAACACTCCTTCATCTACAAGGTCTCCAGTGTTTATAAAGAAATTAACCTCCTTATCTGTGAATTTTGCAGCATGGTCAATGAGTAAATCTTTTAGCTCATCTTTCACATTCAAATAATGGTCCTTATCTGGTGTATGCTTACCAACAAATGCCGCGGCCACAGTGATATTTATCTTGTTTTTATTTCTAAAGCCCATTACCTTTATATCCTCTCCAATCTCTGGCAATTTCTCCTTAAGGGGTCCATTTATGTATCTCTCTGTTTCGTACACAACCTTTTCCAAATCGCTCATAGGCGCATAACCAACACCAAAGGATGTATCATTTGCTAAATACTTCTGTGTGTCATAGAGACCTCTCAAATCAACAGAACCTTGGCCAATCATACAGTCAATTATCACATCCTCCTCAATATTCAAATTTCTGTAGTGCTTCTTTAGAAAATCAGCAGCTGCTCTCTTTGCTATTGTCCTGTATGGAATTCTCTCTCCATTAATGGTTGTGGTAGCTCTACCAGAGAGGAGAATATAAACAGGCTCTAAAACTTGACCACCTCCAAATTCTGGTTTGGCCTGCCCACCCACAATCTCCATTTGATCTGTATTGTGATGCAAAATTCTTCCATAATGCTCTAGGTAGTACTTGGATAAAGCCCTACTTATGCTTTCTGCAATCCCATCAGCCACACTGTCTGGATGTCCTATTCCTTTCCTTTCAACAATTTCAACATCCATCTCTTCAACTGGTATGGCAGTGATATCCTCAACTACTATGTTCCTTGTCATAAATCTGAGTATCTTTAATAATACTAAAAATTTTTTGTAGTTAATAGAGCTACATTTTGAAAATAAGCATTGCATCACCAAAGCTGTAAAATCTGTATTTTTTCTCAATTGCAATTTTATATGCTTTCATTACCCTCTCATATCCACCAAAAGC
>WAKY01000146.1 GCA_015523135.1 Candidatus Aciduliprofundum sp. | reverse complement strand
GAATAATTCTATGAGCTTATCTCTATCTTTTACACGAATCGTGTATTGGTGATAAACATGCTTTGCGTTAGGATGCTCGTAGGGAGTTATAACATAATCTCCAAGCATCTCATCGTAGTACTTTGCGTTGGCCCTTCTCATCTCATTCGCCCTATTCAATTTCTTTAACTGCACAAGTCCTATAGCCGCCGCAATGTTTGTCATCCTAAAGTTCCAGCCAAGAAACTCGTGCATATAGCGAGATGTTTGGCCATGATTACGAAGCATTGAAACTTTCTCTGCAAGATTCTCATCATTGGTAGTGACCATTCCTCCCTCACCCGTGGTCATGTTCTTTGTAGGATAGAATGAGAACGCTGCAATGTGTCCTATAGACCCTGCTTTCTTACCTCTCCATTCTGCCCCATGCGCCTGGGCTGCATCTTCTATAACATAAAGATTATACTCTTCTGCAATCTCCATTATCTCGTCCATGTTCACTGCCTGCCCGTAAAGATGCACGGGCATGATGGCCCTTGTGTTTTTTGTTATCTTCTTTCTAACATCCTCAGGATCAATGTTGAAAGTTCTCTCGTCCACATCCACAAACACGGGCTTGCCCCCTGCACGTATTATACTTGTTGCACTGGCAATGAATGTAAAGCTTGGCACTATAACTTCTTTATTTTTTACTCCTACAGCTTCTAGAGCGAGGATTAAAGCTTGTGTGCCGTTCGTGGTAGCTAGGGCCTCTCTCACTCCTATATACTTTGCAAACTCGTTTTCAAAATTCTTGACCCACTCACCATACGCAAGCATTCCAGAATCCAGAACTTTTTCCACTTCTTTTTTCTCTTCCTCCCCAATCCATGGCTTTGCAATGGGAATCATCTTATCAACTCCTTGTACTTCTTCAACTCAGGATACTCTTTACCACAAGCAGGACATTTAAAATTCTCATCCAGTTTCTCTCCACATTCGCACACGAATCCAACAAGCTTAGCAGGCACGCCCATGACTAAGCCGTGGGGCGGAACATCTTTAGTCACAACTGCTCCCGCTGCAACCATGGCATACTCGCCAATAGTTGTGCCACATACAATTGTGGCATTGGCACCTATGCTCGCACCCTTCTTTATCTTTGTATAGCACAAGCGAGAATCGTCCCAGAGCCAAGAGCGAGGATGCTTATCATTTGTGAATGTAGCTGCGGGCCCAATGAATACATCATCTTCGATTTCCACGCCGTGATATATAGACACGTAGTTTTGAATCTTCACATTTGATCCAATCTTAACATCAAAATCCACATAAACGCCCTTGCCAAGATTGCAGTTCTCTCCTATAACTGCACCCTCACGAACTTGTGCCTGGTGCCAGATTTTTGTGCCCTTACCTATCTTGGCTTTCTCACTCACCTCTGCAGTTGGATGCACAAAATATTCCATTAAACTCACCTTAAAAGATAATGAGATAAGGGTAATAAATCTTTGGCTTTCATTCTATCTCAATTGGCTTATTTTTCTTAAGAGATTCTAAAGCTGCCTTCGCTATCTTCACTGCTGCTAGACCGTCTTCGCCCGTTACCAAAGGCTTCTTCTTTTTCTCTATCGCATCTAAGAAATTTGCCAGCTCTCTCCTTAACGGCTCTTCTCTCTTCAGATTTATTCTTCTTATATTCAAATCTACTTCAATGTTGAAAGTGTTGAATTCATCGTAGTCCAGCTTGCCAGATGATATTTCAACCCACTGCTCTATGTAATCACCTTCAGCGTATTTATCTGTAAATGTGAGCCAGAGCTTTCTTATCTTCTTAGGTGTAAGCCAGTTTGTCTCAATATATCCATGCCTGCCGTTCTTGAAAGTGAAGAGCATAGAGGCATGGTCCTCATACTTATCATGCTTGATCTTTCCTCCTCTTGCATAAACTTCCACAATCTCGCCTACAAGATAGCGAAACACGTCTATGTCATGCACTCCCAAATCTAAAATTACACCAACATCCCTTATCCTAGTTGGAAATCCGCTTACTCTCTTTGCATTAATGGTTATTAATTCTTTTTGGTTGTTCATATTCTTAAAGAGCTCAACAATGGGATTAAACCTCTCAATATGTCCTACAGCCAGGGTAACACCCATATCTTTTGCAAGGTCTATTATCTCTTGAGCCTTAGCTAAATCGTGCGTGAATGGCTTCTCTACAAGCACATGCTTGCCCATGCTGATTACTTTCTTTGCAAGCTCGTAATGCGTGACTGTTGGAGTGGCTATCACTGCAGCATCAAAATCCAAACTGCTCAAATCTCTAGAAGCTTTCACTCCATACTTAGAAGCCACTCTCTCTGCCAGCTCAAAATCTGCATCAACCACACCTGCTAGAGAATTTAAAGTGCTTAGAACTCTAGCATGGTTCTTTCCCATCACTCCTGCTCCTACAACTGCAACTTTCATAATCTACCAACTCCCAAATATATATACCCTAATTCTTTAGCCTTTTTCTTGTCTACCAAACCCCTCCCATCCACGATAATTTTGTGCCTCATATTTATATTCTCTAAATTCAAATTCTTGAACTCTCTAGCATCGTTCATAATGACAATAATATCCATATTCTCGTATCCTTCAAACCATCTAACTCCGAATCTCTCTCCATCTTTCTCACTGCAAATGGGATCGTAAACGTAGATATTATCACTCCATTCTTTTAGCATATTTAAATAAGGTATGCTTGGTGACTTGCGAAACTCGTAAACATCTCCACGGAAGGTCAAGCCCAAAACGAGGATGTTTGCATTCTTTGCAGATAATCCTGCTTCGTTGAGAGCTTTGATGGTGAGCTCGAGCATATGTCTGGGCATCTCGTCGTTGATGGTTCTTGCTGTGCGTATGAGCCTTGTTGGCCTCTTTGAAAGGTTAATTACAAACCACGGATACACAGGTATGCAGTGGCCACCCACTCCAGCTCCAGGCTTGTGGATATGGCAGTAGGGCTGCGAGTTAGCAGCGTTGAAAACTTCCAAGGCATCTAAATCTTGCTCTTCGCAGAACAGTGCAAGTTCGTTCGCCAATGCTATATTCACATCTCTATAAACTCCTTCAAATACTTTAACTGCCTCTGCTGCTTTTATTGAAGACATTGGAATAACTCCCTTGGCATTGATTATATCGTATATGGCAGACACAGCTCTAAGAGCTTTATCATCATTCGCCCCCACGATTTTTGGATACTGCCCAGTTATGTCACGAATAGCCGTGCCTGTCATGGTGCGCTCTGGGCAATGTGCAAGGCCAAATTCTCCGAGCTTCAATCCCGATTCTTCTAGAATAGGGATAAGCGACTCTGTTGTTCCTGGAGGCATTGTAGCTTCTGTGATAACTATATTTCCCCTTTCCAATCCCTTTGCAATCTTTCTTGTGGCATCATAAACGGGCCCAAGATTGACATTGCCGTGGTCATCAATCATAGTGGGCACGAGGATAATCATTATATCTGCCTCTTTAGAAGCTTCTATGCCATCAGTGGTTGCTCTGAGCTTTCCTGCCTCTACATTCTTCCTCACCAACTCGTCCAGCTCCGGCTCTTCTCTCACAGGATTCTTGCCAGAATTTATCGAAGCTACCCTATCTTCATCAATGTCCACGCCTATTACCCTAGCTCCTTTATCTGCAAAAACAGAGGCAAGGGGCAATCCCATCTTGCCTAAGCCAAACAACGCAACCTTGAGCTCTCCATTCTTGAATCTTTCTTTTATATCTTCCTTGCTAAGCTTTAGAAGATTCATGTTGAAACACCTTGGTGGAGGAATGGATAAAAAGATATTAAATTTTAGTTCTTTTGGGAGGATTATACAAAAATGTAAAATGCATACCAAGAAAAGAAGGCTACAATGCATAAAATTGATTCTATGCCCAGCATAGCTAGCGTGATCTTTTTCTCTGTCATATTTCCCCAAGAGATGAGCCAGTGAATTATAGATTTTATATCCCCATACTTGTTATGTATAACTCCTTTTTCATCTACCTCTCCAAATACATCATAGTTATACTTCCTAGTATACTTGAGCTGAAGATATACTTCTATTAAGTGTGGCAGAAATATTATGGGAAGCACTATCTCAAAATGTCCAATCAGAGGTATTAATCCCAAAATTGCGCCTAAAGCAAAACTTCCAACATTTCCCAACAGAATCTTTGAAGGATACCAATTAAAAATAAGCATAGCTAAAAGTGAGAAAAATAATATTTCTGAGAGAAATATTATAAACTCATTTTTTTCTACAAACCCTATAAAAAGATAGAGTAAAGCCATCAAGGTATAAACCCCCGTTTCCATACCATCATATCCAGCAATAACATTACCTCCATTAGCAAACCCAGCAATTACTATTGGTATTATGAAAATCCAGTAAAATAAAGAGAAATTAATACCCAAGATTGTTGGAGCCCATAAATTTGTTCCCGCATAAAAATAACTAATCAAAATAGGAATAGCAGCTATTAACAATATTGGCACTTTTTTCCATTTTCTTATGCCCTTTAAATCATCATACAACCCTATTATCAGTGCAACTAAGAGCATACCAACAATACCAAAAATGCTAACTCCATAACTAAATCCAAATGTTATATAGAGTATGGATATAACGGCTATAACTGATAATCCTCCTCCAACAGGAACTTTTCTAGGTATAGGCTTGTTATGATCAATAACCCATTTACCTACTCCTCCTTTTTTCCATAATGCAAAAACAAAAATGGCTGTGAGAATAAATGATAACAAAAAGTATTCCCACATATTTTCTCACTCTACCAAGCTTTTAATCTCCTCATCAGTACGGTATCTCAGTATTTTTGCAGGATTTCCAACAACAATCGCTTTTGGTGGCACATCTTTCGTTACCACTGCTCCTGCCCCTACCAATGCATATTCTCCAATTGTAACTCCTGGAAGTATAACTGCTCCTGCCCCAATGGATGCTCCTTTTTTCACAGTAGTTTTTAGAAGTTTCCATTCACCTCTAACCCTAGGATTCATATCATTTGTAAATGTTACATTTGGGCCTATAAACACATCATCCTCAATTGTAACTCCCTCGCAAATAAAAGTGAATGGCCTTATCTTCACATTTTTTCCTATTTTTACTCCTCCCTCAATATAAACAAAAGCATCTATCTTTGTATTATCTCCAATCTCACATCCATACAAATTTACCTGATCGTATATCTTTGTGTTCTTTCCTATCTTAGCCTTTTTTATCACAGCATATTCTGGCATTTTCACCACTCCAAATTAATAACTTTATTGCTCTTTATAGATTTTACACAAGCCTCTAGAACTCTCACATTTTCCGCAGCATTAAAACCATCATTCACTGGAGTTATCTTATTCTTTATGGCTTTTATAAAATGAGTAATCTCATCCTTTATGGTGTTATTTGGCACAATATCCAATTTTTTCCATTTTTCATCTTTTAAATCATACAAATACAGCTCCTGCTTTACAGCCTCTAAGCGAGCAAATTTCTTAGAACCCATAATCTCAACTCTTCTTACCTTATCTGGATACATCCAGCTGACCTCTATATTTGCAATAAAATTATTTTCAAACTCTGCATTTATATACGCTACTTCCTCATACTCATCACGCCTGTAAGTTTTTCCTATGGCAAATATCTTAATTGGCCAATCATCTATAACAAAATTTAAAATGTCAAATGGATGGGGTGCTAAATCATATACCACATCCCTTCCTTGAGGAGAATTCATAAGAGCACCCCACTGCAATTTTGCATAGTATAATTCACCAAGCTCTCCCTTCTCGTATAATTCTTTTAATCTTCTAACAGCATTATTAAATCTAAAAATATGTCCAACCGCAAAAACTATGTTTTTATTGTATGCCTTATATGCAAGCTTCCTAGCCTCAGTATATTTTAAAGTCATAGGTTTCTCAACGAGCACATTTACTCCAGATTTTATAAACTCATTAACTATTTCAAAATGTGTAGCGTTAGGAGTGCAAATATGCACACCATCTAAATTATTCATTATTTCTTTGTAATATTTTGAAAATTCACATTCTGGACATTCTTTTTTCATTTCATTTATATTCTCGTCTAGAACATCACAGAGTACAAGCTCATCAATTATTCCTTCTTTCATCAAATCTCTATATTCCCTCGCCACTTTCTTACCCCAATAGCCTAGGCCTACAACACCAATACGCATAGAGCTCACCTACCATAATATTCTTTTATTCTCTCTG
>WAKY01000145.1 GCA_015523135.1 Candidatus Aciduliprofundum sp. | reverse complement strand
ATGAAGGGATAGCGATAATTGAAAAGGGAGAGATAACAAAAAGAGGAAATTTGGAGTGCGAGAAGAAAGATAGAAGAATTGAAATACCGAAGAAAACCAGATTTCCAAGGGATGCCTATGAGATGTGCATGAGCCAAGACCAAGTTAGAGTTTTACAAGCCACAGAGAGATTGGGAAAGCATGGAGTTATGATAATTACGGCAGATAGGGGCAGGGGAAAGAGTAGCGTGCTAGGCATAGCCGCAGGCATGCTTGCAGGAAAATTCAAGAGAATCGGCATAACTGCTCCAGATTTCTCAAATGTTGGAGAGATTTTTAGATTCTTTGAGATAAGTGCTAGGGTAAGAGATTTAAAAGTGAAAAGGAAATGGAAAAGCATAATTGGCAAGAATTTCAAAGTTGAGTATGTAGAGCCCGTGGATGTAGAGCCAAAGAAATATGATTTGCTAATAGTGGATGAGGCGGCAGGCATTCCAGTACCTCTCTTGCTTAAGTATTTAAAAGCGAAGAGAGTTATATATTCCACAACAACACATGGCTATGAGGGTACAGGGCGCTCTTTCTCAATAAGATTTATGAAAGAAGTGAGAAAAAGAGTGAAAAACTTAATTTCCATAGAAATGAACGAGCCAATAAGATACAGCAAAGATGACCCTGTTGAAAAATGGCTATTTGATACATTGCTCTTAGATTCAGAGCCCCCCAAGCTTGAAAAAGTAGAAATTAGGGAATTGGAGTACAAAAAGTACGAAATTGAAGAGTTGCTAAACGATGAGAAAAAATTGAGAGAATATTACGGCATATTCGTCCTCGCTCACTATAGAAATAATCCAAACGATTTTGGGATACTATGCGATGCCCCCAACCATGAAATAAGGACTTTGGAGTATAAAGGCCATATTGTGTGCTCAGTACAGCTTGCAAGGGAGGGAAATATTGAAAATTATGCAGATGAGCTCTACTACGGAACAACTCCCCCCGGGAATATAGTGCCAGATGTAATGATAAAACACCACAGAATGAAGGATTTTGCCAAATACAGAGGATTTAGAATTGTCAGGATAGCAACACATCCAGATTTTATGGATATGGGCATTGGAAGCTTGATGCTTGAAAATATAAAAAGAGAGCATGGGGATTGGATTGGCTCTTCTTTTGGAGCCACAGAACGCCTTATGCATTTCTGGACAAGCAACGGATTCTATCCTATCCATATATCCCCAAAGGTAAATGAAAGTACAGGGGAATACTCAGTTGTAATAATTTACCCTAAGAGTGATGAGATAAAAGAGAAAGTTGAAATGGCAAGGAGAAAATTTGGAGAGAGATTCATCACAAGCTTGGGAGAGATTCACAGAAATATGGAGGCAGGTATAGCAAGGGAAATTCTTAACTCTTTACCAAAGTATAAAAATTTAGAGCTTGACTCAATTGACTGGAGAAGATTGATCGTGTATTCTTGGGGGCCTGGAAACTATGAAACCATGGTAGATGTAATTTACAAAATTGCATCCTCGTACTTCTTCCTGAATAGCAAGCCAAAATTAAACAAGGAGCAAGAGATAATCTTGATTGCAAAGGTACTGCAGCATGGGCAATGGGAAGAGGTGGGAAGAATAATAGGAAAAGGGGGCACATATGTTGTTATAGAACTGCGTGAAATAATGAGAAAATTCATAGGAGGGAGATACAATGATGAAGTACTTGAATTTCAGCGAAGATTTCATGGAGAAGATTAAGAAGGGTGAGAAAAAAGCTACGCTGAGATTAGGGGTAAAGGATTACAAGGTTGGAGAGAAAGTAATAATAAGATGCGGCAACAAGGAACTTGGCATTGCCGAAATAAAAGGGGTAAATATAAAGAAATTTAGGGAACTAGAGGATAAGGATATTCTTATGGATGGCTATATCTCCAAGGATGCCCTTAGAAAAGATCTTGAAAGGTTTTATGGAAAAATATCCGATGAGGATATCTTCACGCAAATAATCTTTGATATGATTGAAATATGATAAGTGGGTTTTATACCAAAGTAAGCAATCATAATGTGCTTATT
>WAKY01000144.1 GCA_015523135.1 Candidatus Aciduliprofundum sp. | reverse complement strand
GCTATTATGCCTCCTTTTTTACTTGCCTCTTCAGCAAGCTCTGTGCCCGATATATTAGGAAGATGATAGTCAATTATATATACATCATAATTTCCATTCCTTATTTTTTCAAGTGCACAGTACCCATCATGACATATATCCACATCTCTGATTCCCTTGTACTCCAGAAACTTGACAAGCATATTTGCCATCGAAATACTATCATCCACCACAAGAACCCTCATTGAACGATGATGGAGATTTTTGATATTTAAAATTTATTAGAGCATACTCATTTTTTCATCATCATAAACACCTTAATTTCGGCGTTTTCGCTTTTGATTATGAATATTTGAGAGTTCTTACCTATAATTAAAATAGAATGTTTTCAAAAAACAAATGGTGGTGAAAATGAATAAGAAAATGATTGTAGGAATAATAATCGTTGCAGGGATTGCAATTGGACTTCTGGCCATGCATACACCCATGAAACTGGCTAATGTAAGCCCATTGGATGTAGGCAGTGGGAATAGCGCTGCTGATGGCCCGCATCCTACAGATCCAAGTAACTGGCAGGTTATATATCCTTCTACAAATCTACTTGATGGCCCACATCCTACAGATCCAAGTAACTGGTAATTAGATACTTACCACAGCCACAACCTTTTTCTTTCCCTTTGCAATTTTCTCATATTCTTCCACATAGGCATATCCGTATTTTCTAAGATACTCCGCCGCATCCTTTGATATATTTATTATAGCTTTTTCGTTTCCGATTTTGGCCGCAAGACTTATGCCCTTATCAAAATATTCCTTTCCCCTCTCCTTATCTCCAAGATATGCGTAAAATGTTCCCAGTGAACTATATGTATATGCCAAATCCTCAAGAGCATCCATCTCCTCAAATATTTTCTCACTCTTTTCAAGATATTCCTTTGCCTCAAAGAATCTCTCCTTATACATACTCCAGTTGGCCATTGAAAGATATGCGTGTCCCATATTGTATTTATCTCCTGTTTTGTGTGTAATTCTTAAAGCTTCTCTATAATATTTCTCGGCTCTATCATCGTAGAGGTCATAGTAAATGGCACCTATATTTTTAATTGTCTTTGCAAGCCCATATAAATCGCCATACAATTCAAAATATTCTTGGGCTTTTTTGAAATAGGAAATTGCCTCCTCTAAGTTTCCTTCATCCCTCTCTATAATCCCTAATCCATTGTAAGCGTAACCCATACTTTTCAAATCCGAGCTTTTTTCGGCAATTTTTATTGCCTCTAAGAGATAACCCTTGGCATCCTCTTCTTCTCCCATTTTCATACTCATAATTCCAAGTATGTAATAGGCCTTTGAAATAATCCTTTCATCCCTTATGCCATTAATCTTCTTTAGAACCTCATTGAGAGTTTTTATCGCTTCCCCATACTTTCCCATTTTGCCCAATACTTCCGAAATACTTACAACTATTTTGGCGTAGAAATCCAGATCTTTTCCCTTGAAGAGAAATTTTGCTTTTTTATAGTTATCCAAGGCTTCCTCCCATTTCCCAGAAATGTAATATGTGTCCCCAATTATTCCATAAAGTTTCCATTCATAGTCGTCCACATCCTTATCATAACGATTGAGAATTTCCAGTGCGAGATTTCTTATCTCATTGCCATTGGTGAACAGGTACTTTTCATAATTCTCACCTAGAAGTATATTTGCCCTCATCAACTTCTCAGCATGCGTATAATGATAAACTGCCTCTAAAATGTCCCCACCCTCCTCGTAGTATCTCGCTGCCATAAGATGGTATTTTTTCCTCTTTTCCTCTGTAAGATGCTCATAAACGAAATTCTTTATTATTCTGTGAACTGTGAAATTTTCATACTCCATCTCCAGCAGTATATTCTTGTTTATCAGTGAGTAAATTATGAAATATTCAAAATTGTTGAGGAGAAGAACATCCATTTTGAAATTTTTTCTGAAAACAGATATAAATTCCAAAGCTTCTCTTTCCTCTTTGTTCAATATTTTCAGTATGCCTTCAAATATGAACCTTCTCATCATGGGATAATTTTGATCTTTTGCAAGATGAAGCAAGAGAGGATTCCCACCTACAGTGGAGATTATTTTTAATGCCTTATCCTCCGATACTCCATACTGCCTCAACATATCCAAAGCATCCTCTTCTTTTAACTCTACAATCTTCATTTCCTCAACCCAACCAAGTTTGGATGGCGGTACCATATCCTCTATCTCCGTACCGCTTAATATTACCTTGAAATCATTCTTGGTATCAACAAGATCTATAATTTTTCTTATCAATTTTTTCGTCTCTATATCTGCATTTTCCACATTATCAAATATGAAAATCTCATCTCTCAGAAATTCTTTTATAAGAAGAATAACATTATTCCAGTTCAAATTTTTCTCTTCTGAAAGAGCAACACTTCTCAAGTATTTTTCAATCTTTGGTATGCCAATCTTTGAGAAAAAACCTGCAATCTGATGAATAATGCCATCTGCGCTCTTCCAGTTTTCAATTTTAATAAACAGAACATTCCTATCCTTCAATTTATCCTTTACAAATTTAAGCAATAATGTTGTTTTCCCTATTCCTGAAATTCCCGAGAGTAGCAAAATCTTTTTATTTGATTTCATCCACTTCCCAATCTCCTTCAATTCTTCTTTTCTACCGTAGAAGTCCCTAACTATTAAATTCTCATCTATGCTGTGATAAGCTTTCTCTCTTCTTCTCAGTATTCCCACAAGGTCCAGATTTCTATTTTTATCCAAATTTATGGCAGCAGTTACGAAATCAATTCCGTAACTCTTTGGAATATCCTTCAAAGGATAAGTTTCCCTATTTCCAGAGAAATCAATTACAGTAACAGGAAGCTCTTTTAACTCATCTTTTATCTTATTCGCTTCAGATATGCCTTTTCTTGTAAGAAGATAAACACTTCTTTTATTTCTAACTCCTTTCACATGGCATTTCTTAACATAAACCAAATCCTCATTCATCAATTTTTTCAGTTCCCTGGGAACATTGTTTCTTCCAATACCTATTGCGCTGCCAATCCCCTCCTGTGTGAGTTCCGTAGGAGCATTAAATTCATCTATAAATGATGAGTACTTTGAAAGATGAAGCAGGATACGCATTCTATTGTTGAGATATTTTCTCACCATATATGTTTAAATAGGAGTAAGGGTATTTAAGATTTCCCCTTATAATCTTTTTGTGGAATACAGAAAATTTTTGCTAAAAGGTTAATGTGATAGAAATATAGTTGAGATGAGAAAAACATGGAGAGTTTGCATGCCGAAAGAGAATAGAATACCTAAATATATCCAAATCGCAGGCAAAACAAGAAAAACAGAGCCCCACGGAGAGAATGCACATCCATGCCTTCTTTCCACTCTTCCCCCAGATGTCCAGAGAAGGATGAGAAGGTTATTCTTATCGGGCAGGAACGGCCTAATTGAAGAGCCCAAGGATGTTCTTTTTAAGTTATCCTCTTTAGCGGAAGAACAGCCAGCCCAAAACTTAACCAAATACGGGGAATTAATTCTAAAGGCCATATCCACGATATACGGCCAGAAGCTCTAAGAAGAGGGCCAAATGGATGTAAACATAAACATCCGTGTAGTGGATGAAAACGGGGATGAACTTCCCCCTTAATTTTTATTATTTTTGAAATTTAATTATCATAAAGCCTATTAATATAATCAAAATGCACATCCATATCCCAATAGAAAACTCTGGAATTGCTTCATTTGTATTTTTAAGAGGGTAATAATCTTTAGCTCCTGCAGTTCCATCTATAGGGTATGGCCAGTCTACTATCCCATCATTGTTCTGGTCATTTGTATCATTATTATTTGCCCAGTCAAGCCAATAGTTTCCAATTCCATAGGTGGAATTCCAACTGTTATTTATGCCATTATCGTAAGCTTGAATATGCGTAGAATTAAAAATATCACTTGAACCATGATTATATGAAAAAATGTTACCATATATCGTAGTATTCCTACTTTTATTAAGATAAACTCCATAATTAGTATTATTGGAAATGTTATTTTTTGCTATTATACATCCTCTCGTGGACTGAAAATAAATGCCATATCCACTATTGTTTAAAATATTGTTTTTCCTAATTATGTTGTAATTTGAGTAATATATGGACATACCATCCCATTTATTTTCTGCAATATAATTATTGAAAATAAGGTTATTGTTAGAAGATGCGCCTGCTCCTATGCCCTCATAGTTATAGATAAGTGTATTGTTACTAATTGTATTGTTAGGCGATAACTCAAGAAAAATTCCCTCCCAATTATCGTGGATTGTGTTATTTAAGATGTTGTTTTGTAAAGATATATTTAAATAAACACCAAATTTCCGATTATATGAGAATATATTATTTTTAATAGTGTTGTTATTTGAGCAACATAATGAGAGTCCATCCCATGTGGCTGATGAAGCGTTATTATAAGATATAATATTATCAGCTGAAAAGTTTCCTAGCCCTATATTCTCGTAATTATAGGATAAAGTGTTGTTTATAACCCTATTGTTAGAAGAGTGTTCTAGAAAAATGCCTTCCCAATTGTAGGAAACATTATTATTAGAAATGCTAAGGGAATAGGTAGATTTTAAATAAATTCCATATTTAGTATTTTTTGAAATGGTATTATTTCTGAGTGTATTGTTATTTGAATAATAAATAGAAATACCGTTCCAATTGTTTTTGGCAATATAATTATTAGAAATTAAGTTATTGTTTGATGACTTACCCAGTCCTATACCTTCATAGTTATTTGAAATACTATTACTAAGAATAATATTATAATCTGAGCCTTCTAAGAAAATGCCCTCCCAGCTTTCAAAA
The DNA here is from genome assembly GCA_015523135.1 of Candidatus Aciduliprofundum sp. GTDB lineage: Archaea > Thermoplasmatota > Thermoplasmata > Thermoplasmatales > Aciduliprofundaceae > Aciduliprofundum. The sequence continues at coordinate 6,019 of WAKY01000144.1, read as the reverse complement.
ATAGTATTGTTTATGATTTCTCCATTGGTTACATTTATTAAATAAATTCCAAAGCCATTCTGGGTAGTATTCCAAATGAGACAATTCACAATTTCAAAATATACAGAGGTATTCGTTATTTTTATTCCGTAATCACTTCCATTTACATTTATCTCATATCCAGAAATTATATAGGGATTATTCTCCGAGCCATTTCCTATCCATCCATCATTTAAAGCTTGATTAGAGAAATCACTATTGTTATTTATCTCTATAACTCCATGAGATGTATAGTTATTTTCTATGTTGTTGATATTAGTTATCGTAACTGCCTTCTCATAGGAGATATTGTTTGAAAATCCAATAGGAATGAAAACAAATACTAGCCATAATACCATTAAAGCTATTATAATATCCTTTTTCATTAGTAGGATGTAGGTTTTTGCCAAATAAAAATTTTTTCTATAATTGTATTATTTTGGTGATTTGGTAAATCTTCGTAGGAAGTTTTAAAATCTTCAAAAGTATATCTATAATATGGAAGAAATATATGTCACTAAAATAACCAAGTTGAAAGCAAAGAAAAACATAGCTTATCCTATGGTTAGATTTCCCTACGAGATGAGTTATTTAATAGGCAAAATTGCAGTAATCCACCAAATAGACAATACCCACTTTTTAGTGGAAATAAAGGAAAATACGCAATCTCAAGAAAGTTTTAAAACGAGTTTAAAAACAAAATCAAATATCCAAATCGCAAGCAAAACAAGAAAAACAAACCCCCAGCAAGCGCCGGGGGGGAGATTCGAACTCCCGCTCCCAATACAGGGAACCAGCTCTCAAGGCTGGCGCCTTAGTCCACTTGGCTACCCCGGCCTGCGAGGTCATTGGTATGAGATTTAAAAAGTTTTCTCAGAGTGCTTTGTAATTATATAATATCCAAGTCCGACAATGAAGTAAAGAGCCCCTGCCAAGGCGAAAGGCAAGTACACCCACAATGAGAGCAGAAAAACACTAATAAAAGGTGCAGCTGCTGTTGAAACTCGGAACGCTGTGGACATTGAGCCGAAAAACATACCTCTCTTATCCTTGGGAATTGTGTTGAACAGCATTGTTCTATGCACTGGAAACCAGAACAAATTTCCCAGAGTTTGAACTATTATTCCTACTATAACTGGTACTATGCTCATCTGCCAAGCAGCAATAATGTAAAATACATTGACAAAGGCAAAAAGTATCACGCCTCCAATTAAAAGAGTTCTTCTGCTCGTATCTCTTCTCTTTAAATAATGCCCGCCAATTATGGTCACTGCAGAGTTTGTGACTTCTAAAAGCATTAATACAAAGAAGCTTTGTTTAAGAACGAACATAACGAAATAGGTTAGTGTGATTGTTGGAACCATAGATTCTGCCACTATCAGAGTATCTTCAATTAAGAATAGAGATAGAAAATCTTTGGGTATTGAAAATTTGAATTTTTCTTTCTCTATTTTCTCTTTTCTTATGTCTTCTATTGCATAGAAAATGTAAAATAACATCAAAAAAGAGCCAGCAGAAATAAAAAGTAAAGTATTTCGATAAGCGGAAACGCTTGGATAAATATAGGTGAGAATGAACCCAATTACGGGAAATGCCACAATTTGAACATACTCAGGAACCATTAGATGATAGAGCATAGCTTTCTCTCTTATCTCTTCGGGATACACATAATGCTCGTATGTGGGAAATATAGGGTAAAACACAGTCGCAAATTTCATGATGAATACACCTAAAACAAGAAAAATCCATGCTCCCGGGCCAGAGACCAAGTAGAAGAAAAAGTATGCAAGCCCTTCAAGGAAATAGATTAAGCTCATTGCGAGCTTTGCACTTATCTTTGTATCGTACAGTCTTCCTAAAATTGCGGGAAATAGGAGTTCAATAAAATTTATTACTGTAAAAACAGCACCCACGCTTATCACCCTATACCCTGTTAAGAGCAAGTAAACTAATATAACATAATCACCAATCATCAGTGGTGATCCTATAGTGTGGAGGAGAATGTAGCGCTTTGCATTTGCGGGCAAATCTCCAAATTTTTTGATCTCCATTTTTTACCTCTTGGTATTTTCATATTTCTTGTTTACAATATCGTAAATCTCCTCGGCTGTCTTCCTCCCTATGCCCTTCACCTGTATCAATTCACCCACTTCTGCATTTATCACATCCTTAACACTTCCAAAATGCTCTAGCAAGCGCTGCGATAATTTTGCAGAAACATTGGGCAAAGATTCTATTATGTATCTCTGCCTCTCTTGCGTGCTCATTGCTCTTTTCTCTTTTCTGAGCGATACTTCTCCTCTCTCTCCCAATTCTCTCTTCATGAGAGCTTCTATGAACTTTGCAGTCTCTCTTGCATCTCTTGTAAATATGATTGGAATCTTGTAATCGGAAATTATTGAAGCTAAAGCACCATATATGGAATTTTCATGAAATCCCCTTATAAACAAACTCTCACCCTCAATAACTAATATGGGAATTTCGTAATTTCTACGCATCTCTACCATTTGGGAGAACAATCTTCCATCTTTTAGAGAATCTAGAAAATCATCAACTTTCTTTCTCTCAATTGCGATTCTATCTGAGATTATATAATCTCCAACTTCAAATTGCTTGGAAACGATTGAATAATTCTCGGACAAATACTTTACAACATCGCTCCTAAACTCGCGAGTATCAACATAGATTGTGGGCTTTTGGGCATCTTCAAAATCCATAAGCTTTAATTGTCCCTTTTTCTTTTTTTCTTCCTTCATCACTTCTCTCTTCTCCAAATTCTTCAATTTATCCTTTAAAAGCATGCGAAGCCATAATAGCTCGTTTTTCATCCTCTTCTCCTTATTTCTTGAGGACCAGAGATATGCAATGTCCCTCGTGCCTTTAATAGTTAAAATCACAACTTTTCCAATTCTCGTCCTTCCCGTTCTACCCCTCCTCTGAATGCTCCTTATCTCTGACGGCACTGGCTCGTAAAATATCACCATGTCCGTAGCGGGAATATCCAAACCCTCTTCAGCTACGCTTGTGGCCACAAGAACATTGTACTCTCCATTCTTAAATTTCTCAACTAGCTCAACTTGCTCTTTCTGCCTTAATCCCTTATCTTCACCCTTGCTTGCCTGTCCCACAAATCTCGCAGCTTTCACTCCGGGAACTTCGTTTAGTGCCTTTGCAACGAGCTGTGCTGTTTCTCTAAAATGCGTAAATACAATAATTCTTGAATCTTCGTTCTCCGCTAACTCTTTTCTTATTATCACCCTTAGGGCATTTAGCTTTGGATTCTCAATATCTTCCTTCTTTTCCTCAATTTTTCTTGCTATCCTCATCACTTCTATGAACTTCTCGTCCCTAACCAATGTCCGAGCTGCCTTGCTTCCCCCCTTTGAGTTTCCTTCTTCAATTATGCGCAAAAGATAATTGTAAGCTGCCTCAAACCCCTGCGTTTCTAAATATTCTAAAGCGTAATCAACCTTTATAGCCATGGTTATAAGCATTGCAGCTTGATAAAATTCGCTCTTTCCATCCCTTATTTCTTGCTGCACTATTTTTTGAGCCCTTAGCACATCGCTTCTCGTGGGTTTTTTTAATGTGGAGAACAATCCAAATTTTCGTAGCTCGGTGATTATAGAGTTGTATAATTCTTTCAATTTCTCGTACAATTCTTTTATCTCTTTTGGCATGGGAAGTTCTACCCATTTAATCTTGAATCCCTTCACATACTTTTTCACATCCTTATCCTCTTCAGTTCTTATTTCCACATTTTCAATTCCCAGATTCCCTATAATCTCCATTATCTTCTCTTCATCTCCTCCCGGGGAGGCAGTTATTCCTAGAATCAAATGGTCTTTTCTAGACTCCCTATACTTCTTTGCAATGTACACATACGCATAGTTTCCTACAGCCCTATGCGCCTCGTCAAAAATTACAAGGGAGAAATCTCCTATCTTTAACTCTCCTGCTATGATATCATTTTGGATGATTTGAGGGGTTGCAACTACGACCTTTGCAGAGCCGTATAGCTCTTTTCTCTTCTTCCTACTCACTTCCCCTGTTAAAACTATAACATCCTCTATTTTTGTCAATTTTTTTATCGTTCTAGCGTGTTGCTCTACCAATGGCTTTGTGGGAGCCAAAAATAATATTTTCCCTCCCTTTTTCTGCAAGACCTCAACGAGAACTAGAATTGCAATTATAGTCTTACCAAGGCCCGTGGGCAAAACTACCAGCGTATTTCCTCTCAATGCACTCTTTGCAATGCTAACCTGATACTCTCTCTCTTCCACCGCATTCTCCTTGAGCAGAGGATGTGAAATATACACGGATATGTATCATAAGGAAAGATTTAAATTTAATGCCACATAGTTGCAAATATGATAATAGCCGAGCTCACCATAACACCTTTGGGTGAAGGTACTAGTGTATCTAAATTTGTCAAGGAGGCATTTAAAGCCATAAAAGACACAGGATTGAAAATAGAACTAACTCCTATGGGCACTGTTGTTGAAGCAAGTAGTATTGATGATATATTCAAAGCAGCTAAGCTTGGTGAAGAGGCCATGCTCAAACTTGGAGCAAAGAGGGTAATAATTGATATAAAGATAGACCATCGCTTAGATAAAGATGCCACTATGGAGAGCAAAAAGAAAGCGGTGATGAAAGAATAAATTTAATTACGATATTGTGATAATAGGGCTATGGAAAAGAAAAAAGCATTATTGATAATTTTAGATGGACTTGGTGATAGAGCCATAAGAGAGCTTGGATTTAAAACTCCTTTACAGTTCGCTGAGACACCGCATCTTGATAAGATTGCTAGGATGAGTATGGTCGGATTAATGGATCCTATTGCTCCAGGAATAAGGGCTGGAAGTGATACTTCGCATCTAAATTTATTGGGATACGATCCATACAAAGTTTATACGGGTCGTGGCCCATTTGAAGCTGCCGGCTTGGATATGGATATAGAACCGGGAGATGTGGCGTTTCGTTGCAATTTTGCCACAGTTGATGAAAATTTAGTTGTCTTGGATAGAAGAGCAGGAAGAATTAAAGAGGGCACACACGAGCTTGCAAGCGCGATAAACGGAATGGAGATAGAGGATGTGGAAATATTTGTGAAAGAAGGCGTTGAGCATCGTGCAGCTCTGGTGCTTAGAGGTCCTGGGCTAAGTCCCTATGTGAGCGATGTTGATCCTCATGATACGGAATTGAAGATACATGAGGCAAAGGCATTAAAGCCAGAGGCTGAGAAGACTGCAAGAATATTAAACGAGTTTGTAAAGAGGGCCTTTAAGATTCTCAAAGAGCATCCTGTAAATAAAGAAAGGGAGAAAAATGGATTAAAGCCTGCAAATATACTTCTCCCAAGGGGCGCTGGCATGGCTCCGCATCTTGAGAATTTTGAGAAAAAATACAATATGAAAGCAGCCTGCGTTGTTGGAACACCTTTGATAAGGGGAATATGCAAGTTAGCAGGAATACATCCCATAGATTTTCCAGGAGCCACAGGCTCCTATGATACAGATATGAAGGGAAAAATAAGGGAGGCAATAAAGGTCTTAGCTCAGCAGGATTACGATTTTGTCTTAGTCAATATAAAAGCTACTGATATTGCAGGCCACGATATGCTGCCAAGAAAGAAGGTTGAGGTAATAGAGAGAATTGATGAAGCTATGGGCTATCTTTTAGAGATATTGCCAGAAGATGTGGTAGTTGTGATAACCGCAGACCATAGCACGCCTTGCAGCGTGGGAGACCACAGTGGAGATGCAGTGCCAATTATGATATACGCTGATGATTCTAGGGCTGAGGGCTCGGAATTCAACGAAGTTGCCTGTGCAAAGGGATCGCTCAGAATAAGGGGCTCAGATTTGATGCAGATGATTCTAAATACCACGAATCGTGCTGAGAAATTTGGAGCTTAAGTGCGAAGTTCTCTCATCTTTGTAATCTTTGCCTCTATCATCTCTTTCTTTGCTATGTCGTGCCTTGAGTACACTTT
>WAKY01000143.1 GCA_015523135.1 Candidatus Aciduliprofundum sp. | reverse complement strand
CATTGATACTGGCAATATATACCTTTCCCACATGCGAAAATTTATAAACCCCTTAAACTTTCGCCAAAGCATGTATTTAATTGTTGAGCAAGAGGATGTTATTCGCATTCCACCCCCAATGTTAGCTGAGGATATAGACCAAGTTATTGAGGATCTCGCAAGGGAAAAGATTGAGGGTAGTGTTTATTCATTTCCTCGAGAAGAGGTTAAAGACCCTGCTGAGAGGAAGTACATAATCGTGCTAATTTTATCCTTAGAGAAGGTGGATGAGGGTATAATCGTGCCCGGAGATGGAGCTGTGTACCAGAAGGTTCGCTTCAAAGCCCTCGCATTCCATCCCGAATTGCAGGAAGTTGTAGTTGGAGATGTTGTGGATGTCCTTAAATTTGGAGCATTTATCAGATTTGGCCCCATTGACGGCTTGCTCCACATAAGCCAGATAATGGACGATGTTATTGATATTGACTTAGACAATAAGAGATTCATAGGGAAGGAGACGAAGAGGAGTTTGAAGGTTAAGGATAAGGTCATAGCGAGAGTTGTGGCTTTAAGCATAAACGATGCAAATCCAAGGCAGAGCAAGATAGGTCTCACAATGCGCCAGCCCGGCTTAGGCAAGTTTGAGTGGATTGAAGAAATGGTTAAGGGAGAGAAGGAGGGTAAGAAATGAAAGGCGAGCTCAAGGCATGCCGAAATTGCAGAAGGATAACCACGGAGGATATATGCCCCGTTTGCGGTGGAGAGACAACAACCGAGTGGCATGGCTATGTTTTCATTCTTGACAAGGACAAATCTCAAATTGCCAAAGAAATGGGTGCAGACAATGGAGAGTATGCACTACGAGTTAGATAAGCCATTAATTCTCAAAGAAGAAACGAGGAAAAAATTGCAGAAAATTTACGGGAAATTGATTAATGAGGATGAGCTAAAAAACATTAAAGGAGATATTTTCGCAGTAGGTGATGTTGTTACCCATACCCTTTTAAAAATTGGTATAAATCCAAAAATTGCCATTGTAGATTACAAAACAAAGAGGGGAGAGAAAATATATGAGGATGTCAAAAAATTTGGCGAGAAAATTATAAAGGTGAAAAATCCTCGCAGCAAGATAACTCCAGAATTATGGAATGCCATAAGAGAGGCAATGCAATACGATTCTGTAAAAATAGAAGTTGATGGAGAGGAAGATTTAGCGGTAATACCAGTTGTATTTTTTGCAGATTTAGGCGCTAATGTTATATATGGAATGCCCAATACGGGTTTAGTTTGGCTAAAGGTCAGCAATGAGGATAAGAGGAAAGTTAGGGAGATAATAAAAGAAATGGAGGTATGAGCATGGAGCTTAAAATATTGGAGAAGAAGGATAATCCCCTGCTACATCGCGTAGAGGTAAAATTTGAGGTATCTCATCCCAAGAGCAAAACACCAAGTAGAGATGAAGTTAGAAACTTACTTGCTGCAAATTTAAATGCTGATAAGAATAGGGTTATTTTGGATAATATGCATACTCCATTTGGCTCAACAACCACAACGGGATTTGCCAAAATTTACGATGATGTTGAAAATGCAAAGAAGATTGAGCCCGACTACATTCTCATAAGAAACAAGCTAATTGAGAAGAAAGAGGAGGAATAAAAATGCAAAAAAGAGAATTGTATGAAATTAAAGATGGTAAAATCGTTCGCAAGAGGCGTTTTTGTCCAAAGTGCGGTCCTGGAGTTTTTATGGCTGAGCATGAGGATCGCTACTCCTGCGGTAAGTGCGGTTATACCGAATTTAAAAAGAAGTAAGGGGCCCGTGGGGTAGCTGGATATCCTCGGGGCCTCCGGAAAAGCCCCTTTAAAAAAGGTGCTTTACCCCCAAATCAGGGGTTAGGGCTTTGCAGGCAGCCCTTGACCCGGGTTCGAATCCCGGCGGGCCCGCTAAGCCCCTTTGAAAAAGGTGCTTTACCCCCAAAGTTATAGTTTAGAATGATTTGCTACTCGTTTCTCCCTCTACCATCTTCCCTTGGAATGTATGATGGGGTTTTAAACTATGGTTTAAATATTTTCAATTTCTATCTTATTTTATGATTGTGAAAGAAGTAATAATAAGAGGAATATCTACGGAGGAGCTTTTTGAATCTCTTAAGAATAAACTGAAAGAATGGAAAAATCCACTATACACTTATAGAGCTCAAAATCTCTATGGAATATTTGTTGAAAGATGGTTTTTTTAGAGCTCAGGGGAATTTGATGGTGAGTATCTTAATTGAAGAAAATAAGATAACAATAATTGCTGGTGGAGGTACTGGTTTGGGAAGCGCTGAATCCAAAGCAATAAAATATGTGATAAGAGACCTAAAAGAATTAAACAAGTCCAAGCATTTTTCTTTTGAAGAAGGAGAAGAGGAAAGAATCCACGAGGAACCAAGGTAACAGGAAAAGTTATTTTTACAGCTATGCAATCAAGCCCTATGGATATAATCTCAGTTTTCAGAGATAGGGCAAATGCTCTGCTTCGCAATATTGGAATAAACATGGAGGTAGATGAGGCAAAGGAGGATTTTGGAGATTTCACACTTCCCTGCTTCTCCCTGGCAAAGGAAATGAAGAAAAATCCAGCGCTAATAGCGAAGGAGATTGCAGAAAAATTAAAGGATGAATATTTTGAAAAAATTGAAGCT
>WAKY01000142.1 GCA_015523135.1 Candidatus Aciduliprofundum sp. | reverse complement strand
TGAAAATTCTCGAATCTTCAGGATTTTTGAAAGACGGGAAGGTTACACCTAAAGGCATGGAATTTCTATACACATCCTTAGAGGATATAGGGGACTTTGTACACGAGGCAAACAAAATTATAGGTAAGATAAAGATCGCAGAAGCCATAGCAGGAGAGGATATCAAAAAGGGAGACAAGGTAGGGCTATTTATGGAAAATGGATATGTGTATGCATACAAGAAAGAATCAAGTTCTATGGGTATAGCAGCCATGGACGCAAAGAAGGGCGAAGATTTAGGGATTAAGAATTTAAAAGGGATAATGGAAATAGATTATGGAAAAATTGATGTTTATGTTATGCCAGATATATCTGAAGGAGGAAGTAGAAAAGTAAGTAAGGAGAAAATAAAAAAATTAATTAATAGATATAAAAAAACAGGAGTTTGTGGAGTTGTAGCATATATTACCATAAGAGATATTGCAAAAATTGATTTTGAATTTGCAGCTGCAAACTCGGCAATAAATGCAGCCTATAGAGGTATATCAACTATACTCTTTGTCTCTCATGAGATGCTTCCCTACACTCTTAAAATACTGGAAGATAGTGGCATAAAATACGAAGTGAGAAATGTTATGGATATTCAGTAATTCTCATATCTAACTCTCAACTCAGGAATAGTAATTTCAGAGCCCTCATCAACATACCCTACCACTTTTGCATCTTTTATCTCTTTTTTCACGTATTCTTTGCAATCCTCTGGAGCAATTATGGCAAAACCCATGCCCATGTTAAATGTTTTATACATCTCCTCATAATCTACTTTGGCCGCATCCATAATCAATTCAAATATCTTTTGGGGCTTTAATGGCTTCTCTATAATGTACCTCATTCTTTTCAATCTCAAAATGTTCTTTAATCCTCCGCCAGTTATATGTGCTAATCCATGGGGCTTGCAAAATTTGAGAAGAGAAAGAACATCTCTAACATATATTCTTGTGGGCTTCAGTAATTCCTCCCCTATTTTATGCCCATCAAATTCATCATTTAAGTTTAGAACTTTACGAGCTAAAGTTAGTCCGTTAGAATGTATTCCACTACTAGGCACTCCAAATATCAAATCTCCCTTTTTTATTTTATCTCCTTTTATTATATCTTCCTTCTTAACTACCCCGATACTTGTGCCTGATAAATCTATGCCATTTATTATTTCAGGTATGGTAGCTGTTTCTCCCCCAATTATTTCCACATTTGCAAGCTCTGCTCCTTCATTCAATCCCTTTCCAATCTGCTCTGCCATATCAATATCATAATGATCAATGGCAAGGTAATCTACGAAGGCAATGGGCTCTGCACCTATGCAAATTGTATCATTTACATTCATAGCTATACAGTCAATTCCAATAGTATCCCATTTTTTCATTTCATTTGCAACTAAAACCTTTGTACCAACTCCATCGGTGTTCATAGCTATATAATAATCTCCAAATTCAACAAGTCCTGTAAAATGCTTATTGAGATGAGGAGCTATACCCCTTTTGAATTTTAGTTGTCCTAGCAGTTTATTTATAAATTCACTTTCTTTATCAATATCCACTCCCGCGTCTTTATATTTCATAAAAAGGTAAACTTCTTGAAAACTTAAAGTTTTTTGCAAACCTTTATTATTTCGCTTACAATTCTCTCATTATGGGAATAGTATTTGGTCCTGTACCATCTCGCAGGCTTGGAAGGAGTCTAGGTGTGAATAATATCCCTTACAAAGTTTGTACCTATGCCTGCGTGTATTGCCAAATTGGGAAAACTTTAAAAATGCAAATTGAGAGGCAGAAATTCTACGAGCCTCAAAAGATTTTTGAAGAGGTAGAAATGAGAGTAAAGGAGATAGAAAATGAGAATGTAAAATTAGATTACATAACCTTTGTACCGGATGGAGAGCCCACTCTTGATTTAAATTTAGAAAAGGAGGTAAAATTGTTACATTCTTTGAATTATCCTATTGCAATTTTAACAAATTCTTCTTTAATTTGGGATCAAGAAGTTCGCAACGCTCTTTTGAATTTTGATTTTGTATCTTTAAAACTTGATGCTGTGAGCGAAAGTATGTGGAAAAGAATAGATAGGCCCCATAAAAATTTAAAATTGGATAACATTCTTGAGGGGATACTTAAATTTAGAGAGAACTATGAGGGGAAAATGGTTACAGAGAGTATGCTCATAGGAGGCATAGATTACGATGTAGAGATTGAGAAAATAGCAGAATTTTTGCATGAATTAAATCCGGATATCGCTTACATTGCTATTCCAACAAGGCCTCCAGCGGAGAAATGGGTAACCCAACCAAGTGAGGAGTTTGTCGCCAAAGCATATGATATTTTTACCAAGAGATTGAAAAAGGTAGAATACTTAATTGGCTATGAAGGAAATGAATTTGTGAGCTTGGAGAATATAAGAGAAGATATACTCAACATAACTTCTGTGCATCCTATGAGGGAAGAGGCAATATTAGAACTGCTAAGAAAAGGAAATGAATCAGAGAAATTATTGGAAGATATGGTAAATAAAAATGAGCTTACAAAAGTAGAGTACCAAGGACATGTCTATTACCTTAGAAATTTTAAAAAGTTGGTGAATTCGTAAAAATGTAAAAATACTTAAATATTATATGCCTATTTGCCCTCTAATCTGGTGATTGGAATGAAGATGCCAAGGAAAGTTAAGATGTATTGTCCTTATTGCAAGAAGCATACGATTCATATAGTTGAAAAGGTAAAGAAAAAGAAGGCTAGTGAGCTTAGAGCAGGGCAGCGCAGGTTCCGCCGTGTAACCGCTGGCTACGGTGGCTTTCCAAGGCCAACCTACGAGGGCAGAGAGAAGCCTACAAAGCGTCTCAATTTGCGTTTTAGGTGCACAGAATGCAATAGAGCACATACATCTCCAATGATTCGCGCTAAGAAATTCGAGTTGGTGGAGGTGAAATAATGGTTAAAGTCAAAGAAGATAAGGTATTTGTTAAGGTTAAATGTCCAGATTGCGGGCATGAGCAAATCATATATTCAAAGGCAAGCACTGTTGTAAAATGTCAGATTTGTGGGGCTACGCTTGCGGTTCCCACTGGTGGTAAGGCAGATATTAAGGGTGAGATAGTAGAGGTGTATAGGTGAAGAAGGGATATCCAGAGACAGGAGAGATCGTAATTGCCACCGTTAAAACTGTTAAACCATATGGTGCATTTGTAACATTAGATGAGTATGGGGATAAAGAGGGTTTTATTCATATTAGTGAGATTGCTGCTGGTTGGATTAAATATATAAGGGACCATGTTAGAGAAGGGCAAAAAGTAGTATGTAAAGTTCTTCGTGTAGACCCTTCAAGAGGTCATATAGATTTGAGTTTAAAGCGTGTAAATGAGCATCAGCGTAGGGAGAAGATTCAAGAATGGAAGAACGAGAAGAAAGCCGAGAAACTTTTTGAAATTGTAGCCCAGAGGTTAGGGAAGGATGTTGAAGAGTGCTATAAAGAATTTGGTTACGATTTAATAGAACATTTTGGTACATTGTTTGCAGCTTTTGAGGAATCTGCAATTAATGAGGAGATTTTAAAAGATGAGGGGTTTGATGGAGATTGGATAGATACTTTTGTGCAAGTAGCAAAGGAGAATATTGTGCCACCCTATGTGCGCATCTCTGGCTATCTTGAATTGACAACAACAGCACCTAACGGGATAGAGCATATAAAGAAAGTTTTGCAAGATATTGAAGAGGAAAATATTGTTGTAACCTATATGGGCGCGCCAAGGTACAGGATAAATGTTAGGGCCGAAGATTACAAAACTGCTGAAGAGCTCTTGCAGAACGCGGCTAATAAGGCACTTGAAGAATTTAAAGAACTTGGTGGAGAGGGAGAGTATCATAGAAGGTTGTGAAAATGCACACGCTTATAAGAAAATGCCCCAAATGTGGAACTTATACTTTAAGGGAGTTATGTCCAAAATGTGGAGAGAAAACTCTGGAAGTTTTGCCACCAAGGTTCTCTCCTGAAGATAGATATGGAAAATATAGAAGAATGCTCAAAAAAGAGGTGGAAAAATATGGAGCCAATAATAGTTAAATATATTGAAAAGCCAGAATTAAATGAACCTGTGTTAATTGAAGGTCTTCCTGGTGTAGGAAATGTGGGAAAAATTTCTGCAGAGTATCTGAAAGATAAGTTAGAAGCAAAGTTATTTGTAGAAATTTATTCTAAGTACCTACCTCCACAAGTTCTTATGCGAGGAGATGGAACATTATATCTCGTGAAAAATGAGCTTTACTACTACAAAAATCCAAATGGAAGAGATTTGATAATCTTGGTGGGAGATTATCAAGGCATGAATTCCGAGGGGCAGTATGAATTATCTTACAAAGTTCTGGAAATAGTCAAAGAGTTTGGTACAAAGCTTATATTCACTCTTGGTGGCTATGGTACAGGTAATCTTGTTGAAGAGCCAAAGGTATTTGGAGCAGCCACAGATAAAGATATGGTTGAAGAATTGAAAAATTATGGCGTGTATTTCTCTCCCACAGATCCTTCTGGTGGCATAGTTGGGGCAGCAGGATTGCTCCTTGGTCTTGGCTCAGTGGCTTTTGATATGCGTGGAGTGTGCCTTATGGGTGAAACCTCAGGCTATTTTTCAGACCCAAAAAGTGCTTTAAATGTGCTTAAAATTGTTGACAAATACTTCAATTTGAATCTAGATCTTGCAGATATGGAGCTGCGTTCTCAAGAGATAACTGAAATAACATCGCAGATTAAAGAAGAACAAAATCAAGAAGAGAAACACGAAGACCTTGGCTATATAGGGTAAGGAAAATTTTTTAATGTATGAGCTATAGGAGAATGGATGCTCTGTGTAGAATGCGGTAAGAGAGAGGCAAAGTACGAAGGCCTATGCGAGGTATGTTTCTTAAGGAAGGTTAAATTCACTAGCTTACCTCAACATATGGAAGTTGTAAAATGCCCACATTGTGGAGCTATAAAATTCAAGGGAGAGTGGAAAAGATTAAGCGAAGAAGATATGCTGAGGGAATTAATTATGAGAAATTTAGAAACTTTGCACGAATACGATTCTATAAATTTTGATTTTGAAATAAGAGAGTATGAAGGTGATATTGAATTACACACAATATTTCACATAAAATACAAGGAGTTAGATGTGAAGGAAGAGCATTATTCAATCATTCATATAAAGTATGAATCTTGTCCAAGATGTAACAGATACTTTGGTAATTATTTTGAGGCAATATTGCAAATTAGGGGTACAAGAGAGAATGAGCTTGAAAGAGTTGTGCAGTATGCCCACGAAAGATTAGAGCATTATGCAAGGAAGAATGAGAATTTGTTTATAACGAAAGAGGAGGGCAAGCATGGCGGATGGGATATTTACATAAGTGATAAAAAAGAGGCAAAAAAAGTTGCAGAGGAGCTTTGTAGAAAATATGGAGCTGTGTTGAAAGAGTCCCCAAGTATAGTTGGCAGGAAGGATGGTAAGGATGTATATCGTATGACCTACTCTGTTCGTCTTCCAGAATACAGAGTTGGAGATGTGATTGAGATAGATGGAGAGTACTATTCTATAGAGCATATTTCTGGGCACTATGTGAAGGGTATATCTTTAAAAGATGGAAGAGAGAAGACATTTGATTCAAGAAGACATAGTATAAATTTAATCAAAAAGAATGGGGAGATAGAGAATGCAATAGTTATTTTTCCCAAAGAGAACGAAGTGCAAATCTTAGATAAAGATTATAAAACTATAGTGGCAATTTCAACGAAGAAACTAAAGGCTGGAGAAAATGTGAAAATTGTTAGAATTGATGGGAATGTTTATGTGGTACCATGATAGTTGTGGTAGTGCCCATAAAAGATGGAAAATTTCTTATGGTACATAATCCAAAAAGGGGCTGGGAATTTCCAGGTGGAAAAATTGAGATGGGCGAGGATCCGCATAAGGCTGCTTTGAGAGAATGCTATGAGGAAGCGGGTATAATGTTTAAGAATTTAAAATTTGTAAAGAGAGAAAAAGATATTTTCCTGTTTGTGGGAGAGATCGAAGAGATCAAAGGTGGAGAGATGGAGTGGCAATTATTCTCAAATTTGCCAAATAATCTGGCATTCTCAAGAGAAGAAGCCATAAGATTCTTGGAGTTAACAAACAAGATGGGGAAATTTTTTTAAATTACTTCAGCATACCCAACTATGCTGTTGGAATTGGTACTAATTCTTGCAATTCTTGCATCCCTCTATATGTCTTGGAACATTGGTGCCAATGATGTGGCAAATTCTATGGGTACTTCTGTTGGAAGTGGCGCATTAACATTAAAGAGGGCAATTCTTGTGGCGATTACATTTGAATTTCTCGGTGCTGTGCTTGTGGGAAAGCATGTTACAAATACTATAGCAAAAGGGATAGTTAATCCTATTTACATAGATCCACATGTTTTAATGGTGGGCATGTTTGGTGCTTTAATTGCTGGAGGATTGTGGGTAACGATTGCCACATATCTTAGATTACCTGTTTCAACAACCCAATCTATCGTTGGTGCAGTTATGGGGTTTGCTATGATTATAAATGTGGATTTAATCCATTGGGATGTTGTGGGGGATATAGCAGCGAGTTGGGTTGTGTCTCCTCTCCTTGGAGCTTTAATGGCGTATATATTTTTTATGATTTTGAAGAAATTCATATTTTCAAAGGATGATCCAATTAAAGAAGCAAAGATTGTTATGCCATTTTTCATATTTCTGACTGCTGCTTTAATTGCTATGTCTATCCTGTTCAAAGGCCTTAAAAATATAGGATTAGACCTTGGGCTTTGGAATTCATTGCTTGTATCCATAATTGTAGGTATTATTTCTATGGCTATAGGATATGCTTTACTTCTTCGCTATAAAGAAAATCTTATGGAAAAGGACAAATACAAAAAATTAGAGAATTTTTTTATTTATCTCCAGGTTATGACTGCTGCAAGCGTAGCATTTGCCCATGGGGCCAATGATGTTGCCAATTCTGTAGGTCCTCTAGTTGCAATTGTGGATATATACAATGGTGTACCCATAGGCTCACATGTTACCATACCCCTTTGGGTCCTTGTGCTTGGAGGGTTTGGTATAGTTATTGGCATATCAACTTGGGGTTATAAGGTCATAGAGACAATAGGTAAGAGGATAACAGAGATAACACCAACTAGGGGATTTGCAGCAGAATTAGCTACTGCTTTTACTGTTCTAGTATTCTCAAAACTTGGAATGCCGGTATCCACATCCCAAGTAATAGTTGGCTCAGTTATGGGGGTTGGCCTAGCAAGAGGAATAGCGAGTGTTGATTATAGAGTAATAAAAAATATCCTTCTTTCTTGGGTATTTACTCTTCCTGTAGCTATGGCGTTTTCCGCAGGAATATTTTTATTGTTTAGGTATATATTCTTGGGGTGATGCAAGATGAAATTCATTAGAACTCCAATAATTGATACGCTTCGAAAATCACCCTTTGAGGCGCTTATAGACCATTCTAAAATTATTGAAGAAGCAGCTCAGACCCTTAAGGACGCGTTTGAGGACTATTTGAAAGGCAATTATGAAGATTTTGAGAAAGTAAAAAAGGTAATTGAAGACATGGAGCTTAAGGCAGATTATATAAAGAGCAACATAAGAAACCATTTGCCAAAAGGTGTCTGGATGCCTGTGGATCGGGGAGTTTTTCTATCTCTCATCTCCGAGATGGACAAAGTTGTAGATTTGATTCAAGATGTGACAGAATGGCTCTCGCTGAGAGAAAAACCAATCCCTAAAGAGCTAGAAGAACCATTTAGAGAGCTATTTGAAAAAGCACTTAAATCCATACAAATTTTGGGTAAGGCAATAAATGCTTTGAACCTAGTAATTGAATCATCATTCTTAGAAAAAGAGAGAGAAAATGCTAAGAGAATAGTGCATAGATTACATAATGTTGAGCATGAAAGCGATATAATCGAGAGAAAGCTAACACGTGAGATATTTTCCCTTGAAGATAAAATAAGCCCTGCAGCTCTTTTCCACCTTACTAAACTCGTATTCCTTCTGGGAGATATAGCAAACCATGCCGAGAATGCTGGAGATAGAATAAGGGCTTTAATTGCCCGATAATTTATTTATACTCTCTCTTTATAGGCGAGATTATGATTACTGTGATGACCCATATGGATGCCGATGGGGTTATTTCCCTATCACTTTTTCTTAAAAAAATTGGTGGTGCCAAGGTTAGAGCTTATTTTACCTCGCCTGTTCAGTTGAGAGATACTATTTGTAGGTCTGTTAGTGGTAAAAAGAGCTTGGGAGAACTGTACATATTTGATATTGCTGGTGAAAATCGTGCAGTTTATGCAGCGGCTATGTATGATATGGTTGTATGGATAGATCACCATGAGTGGAGTCCTGAAGTATCATTACCTCATGTTAAAATACATATTGATAGCAAAGCTAAGAGTGCAGCGCAGGTGGTAGCGGACTTTTTTGGTATATCTTCAAAATTAGTGTATATTGCAAATCAAATAGACACAAATGATGTGAAAGACGAAATTGCAGAAAATATAAGGACTATAATTGGAGCATTAAGATGGAAATACGCTGGAAGAGAACTGAATTTGAAACTTTACAAGCTTGCAGAAGAATTGATGAGCGAGGATTTTAAAATTCTTGCTCAATACAAAGATATAGTTGATGAGTATAAGAAATGGTTAGATGAGCTAAAAGAAAGAGTAAAGAGAGAGATAAAAATATTCAAAGTAAAAGATTTAAAGGTTGCAGTATTTGAGACATTAGAATCTGTACCTGTTTATATAATAAGTAATATGCTTGCGGATGACCCTCGTGGACCCTTTGATATAATCTTAGTTTTAATTTATCGTGCAGGTAAGTACAATCCCGCAACGAAGATAGAATTTAGAACTCATACAGATGTGGATGTATTGAAGATTGCAAAGTTTTATGGTGGTGGCGGGCACAGAAAGGCAAGTGGAGTAACAGTGGATGATGTGGTAACTGTGCCTGAGATTTTAAATGCTATTGAGCTCCTTTACTCATAGATTCGTATCTCAGTTTTAGCTCGCATGCCTTGCATATTTCTCCTGTAGTAGGCTCTCCGCAAATCTTACATGGATGAAGCTGCGCTGTGTACTTCTCCTCAATGTACCCCTTTATCTCATCAAAGAAATTCAATATGGCAAATTTCACAGCTGGGTCTCTCTCTTCCAGAGAATTTAGAAATTCTCTGTAAACATCTCTAACAGCAAGATGCGCATATGGGCACCTTTTTGGATAGTAAGGTATATTTGCCAAATTCACATAAAGTCGGACTTCGTCTTCTCTAACTCTTCTTAAAGGAATTATGCGGGGTATGAAACCTTCCCGAATCTTTTTGTGAGGTGCTAATCTAGCCAGTCTAGCGGTATCTCCCCTCGTAATGTTCATTATTATTGATTGTGCTATATCATCAAGATTTAGCCCTAAAATAAGATAATTTGCACCTGTTTCTTTGGCGTACATATTAAGCACTTTTCTGCGAAAAACTCCACAGTATGTGCAGGGCTTTAATTCTTTATCCACTCTTGCAACATCATCGGTTGTTATTCCAATATAATCTTTGAATGTTATAACTTTGTGTTTAATTCCCAATTCTTTAGCATATCTCCCAGCAACTTTAGAACAATTTTTTCTAAAATCGCCTACACCCTCATCAACTGTGACAGCAATAAGTTCTAAATCTTTCCAATTCCCAAAAATCTTGTGCATTTGGTACATGGTTAGCATGCTATCCTTTCCACCTGATACGGCGATTAGAATTTTATCTCCTTTTTTGAAATGCGCTTGCTCTCTTATTTCTCTCTTAACTTTTCTATCTATAAATTCTAAAAAATGCTCTTTGCAAAGATAAGTTCCTGCATATTTTATCTCCGTAACTGCATCTTTGTCGCACTTGCTACACTTCATTATTTGGCATAAAAGAAACTCTTATTTAAAGGATTAACAAAAATAAAAGAGAGTTATTGTTTATTTTGCTTTTCTTTCTCTTCTTTCTGCTTTAGGTACTCTTGATACTCTTCGTACTCTTTTCTTTTCTTCTCTTCCTCTTGCATCTGCTGGAAGCGCTGCTCTTTCTGCATCTTTTCCATTTCCTTCTGCTGCTTCTTTGCTCCCTGCTCAAACCACTTTCTCACATTTGGCGTGAATAGGTAGATTAGGATAATTATGCTTATTATTGTGCCTATTGGAACATTGAACAGGCCTATGATGGCAAATATGATTGCCCAAACCCAAGCTCCAGGCATTCCTTTCTTTAATCCTGCAGCAACTCCAAAGTATAAACCTGCAATGATTATTGAGCCTATCCAGCAGCACACTGTATTAAACATCCAGCTAGCCCATGGTACATATCCATAGTAGTCTTGAAGATAGCCCACTAGAAACCAAGAGTAGAATATCGGGTATATCAGCCAGAATATTCCTCCTAGAATGTATAGAATAGAAAGCACTGATATTCCCTTTGGTTGTTCTATTTCCTTTTCAGTCATTTTCCTCACTGGCTACACTTATAGGGCTGAGTATATAAATACTTTCCTACACAAATTTACCTTATACTCCAAGAATATTCTATTTTCTTTATGACCCATCTTCCCCAGAAAAACGCGAATATTGAAGCGATCCAGTTCGCTAGGACGATTCCAATCCAGATTCCGGGAAGTCCTAAGTTGAGGTAAATGCCCATGAAATACGCGAAAAGTATTTGGAGAACCAGCGTTCTTAAGATTGTTTGGGCAAGGGAATAATTTCCCTTTCCTATTCCTCTAAACATGCTCGATGTGAGCATTCCCGATGCCACGCCGGGGAAGTAGAGAACGATGTAACGCAAAAATTCAATTATGCCTGGCGCGAGATGCGCAGAGCTTGA
>WAKY01000141.1 GCA_015523135.1 Candidatus Aciduliprofundum sp. | reverse complement strand
GCAGATACAGATTACAACGATTCTTTGATAGGTGCCCATAGAAATGCCAGGGTCCTTATTCTTCCAGTCACTAGGCCTCTGGGGGCTAAGATACCGTACCATCTGAGTACAAAAGAAGCTGCAAAAATAGTGAAAGGAATAGAGCCAGAGATTGCCATATTGACACATTTCGGACTTAAAATGATAGAAGAAAATCCAGAATTTCAAGCTGACTGGATATGGAAAGAAACGGGAATAAGGACGATAGCTGCGGATGATGGTATGGTTGTGGAAATAGATAAGGAGATAGAAATTATTTAGCTCTCTGTTCTCTAAAGTACCTATCTTCTTCCAAGAGCTCTTCCATCAAATCGCTTATCTTCCATTTTAGAGATGTTGGGGTAGAAGTTGCAAATATGATGTGCTTTCCTATCTCTTTTCTTATCTTGCTTATGAGCTTGCTCAAATTCTCCTTTGGTACATCGTGCATGATTACCATCCTTTGATCTCCTAGTATCTGATAATTTTCTGAACTCTTTCCTTCTTTTATTATCTCTTCCAGCACTCTATCTTCCATATCTGCTGCTATGGGTATTATGTCTGCGTACTTTTCTTTCAATCTCTTAACCTCATCTTCTGGAAAGCCAATTAATAGTAGCATTTATCTCACCCTCTCCTTCGCCGCGACTATTGCCCTATGGGCATCTTCCAAGAACTCCCTTAAATCTAGATCTTCAAGGGTATTTGTCATAGGCACCCCATACTCTTCATGCCACCCCCTTAGCTTGTAGAAATACCTCCTTGCTTCCAAGAAATCTTCGTAGTTGATAAAGGCAGCATTACCCTTTGCAGGGCCATCTACCTCTTTTTCCCACCATCTTGAGGGAATGGTATCTTCCTCTTGTGGATTCAATGAGCCAAGTACATTGTATATTCTTGCTATTGTCTCTATTCTCGCTCCTAAAATATCAAGGGTATCCGCATTCTCTCCTGTGATTACCTCATAGAATTTCTTCAAATCTTCTAGTTTGTAAGGCAGGAATTTGCACACCCCCAAGGAATCAAATAAGGCATCTTTGTCCCTACTCTCTATCAATGAAGGAACGAGATCCTTTGCATGGCCATCATTTGGCAAAGAATGTGGATGGGGCCAGCCACGCAGATGGGATGCCCCAATATCTGCGGTAGCATAGCTGAGAGCGTAAGTTCTTAATCCCCTTGGATCCCAAGCTGGAGATTCTAAGCCCTTAACTTGAACTGCAAACTCAGCGCCTCTTCCTAAAATCTCACTAGCTCTTTTCACTCCTTCCGCCAAAATTGCACCTATTCCTATCCTCTCTGCCATCATTCTCAAGAGCTTTTCCTCTGCATTTATATCTCCAAATCCACTTATTTCAAAGCCAATTTCATCCTTGTTGAGCAATCCCTTTTCAACTATCTCAAATAGCCAGCCAATGAGCTCTCCTGCTGCTATAGAGTCCATGCCTAAATCGTTGGTGAGATGTATGAAGTATGCCACTGCTGGAAAATCAAAAACTCCTGTGCAAGCACCTAACATAGCAATGCTCTCGTACTCAGGCTTTACAAAGAATTCTTTGCCCTTGTATTTTACCTTTACATACCTTGCACACTTAACGGGGCAAGATTTGCCATGGATATATTCCTCTGGCTCAACCTCATATTTCTTTATCTCCTCACCGCTCAATTTCATTGCAAGCTCCTTTGGAATGTGGGGCTTTTGGAAATTGTAAGATGGTGACATACCGCTGAAAGAGGATGATATTAAGCCATTTGTAGTGCCATATTCCCTTATGTCCTTCAATCTCTCAGATTTGGCATATTCCTCATAATACCTTTCCTTCATTTTATCCAATTCTTTCTTATCTGCGATGTTTATTGATGATTGAGTATCTCGCACTACAACTGCCTTTAATTTCTTGCTTCCCATAACTGCTCCCAAGCCACCTCGGCCTGCAGAGCGCTCTTTATCAAACATTATGTTTGCAAATCTAACGAGGTTCTCCCCCGCTGGGCCAATTACCGCGATGGCTGCATCTGGATACTTTTTCCATAGAATATCCGATGTTTCATACACCCCCTTCCCCCACAGCTCTGAGGCATCTTCAATTTTAATTTTATCCTTCTCCACGACAATATAAATAGGCTTATCGCTCTTTCCCTCAATTATAAGCATATCAAATCCTGCTTTTTTGAGCATAGGCCCAAATCTATCTCCTGCGTAGCTATCGTTTATGAGCCCACTCTCAGGGGATAGAGCTATGACTGCAATCTTGCTACTTCCCGGTATTAACCCGCTGAATGCACCCGGAGCGAATATGAGCTTGTTTGCACTACTCAATGGCTTTGTGCCTGGAGGCACTTCCTTGTATATGAAATAATAACCAAGTCCTTTTCCACCAACGAATTTTTTAAGAATTTCTTCCCTTATGCCTTCGTATTCAATCTTACCATCTCTCAAATTAACTCTACCAATCTTATTATTATAACCCATCATTTTGCATCCCGAAGCATTTAATGTGGTATTGATTAAAAAGATTTCTCTCTAAGCGCTTCAATCCCCCTTCTCAAACAAGAAATGGAAAATGTAAATGGCTTGCGGGATTTTATGAATTCACAATATTCGTCTCCGAACAATTCTAAAGTTTCTCTCTCTTCAATCGCCATAATGAAGTACAGGGCTCCAAGGGAAATCCAGCCTGCGTAGAGAATTGCGATGAGTTTTAGCGTGAGAAGAGATATACCAATTCCGAAGAATATAGAGCCAAACTGGGCGGGATGTCTCATACAGGAGTATATCCCTATTTTCACCAATTTATCCGGCTTCTTTATTCCTCTTTTTATCTCCATATGCCCGTATTTTTTCAAAGTTCTTCCCGCTACGGCATTTAGGAGTAATCCATATATCATAAATGCTATCCCTATAGGGAGCAAAATGTAAGGTAAGAGCCAATACTCCACTAATCTTGGAGAAAAGCATCCTACGGCAATTATGGATACCCAAGATACACCCCAGAATGCAAATTTCCAAGCAAAGCCCATGGGGAATGATATGAATGGATGGTAAATAATTTATCGCTTAATCCTTAAATACAATCTTTGCATAGATGCAAGTATGGAGTACAAAATTATTGCTGAAACTTACAGCAAGATAGAATCCACCACAAAGAGGTTAGAGATGACGGATTATCTTGTTGAGCTCTTCCACAATACTCCTGAGGATGTTATTGACAAGGTTATTTATCTCACACAGGGCAAGCTTTATCCAGATTATATGGGTATTGAACTTGGTCTGGCGGAGAAATTAGCGATGAAAGGAATAACAAAAGCAACTGGAATAAAGGAGAAAACCCTTGGCGAGATGCTAAAAAAATATGGGGATTTGGGGAGTGTAGCTGAGGAGGCCATAAAGAAGAAGAGGCAGATGAGCTTATTTTCGTTTGAGGAAGAGAAGAATTTAACTGTGGAGAAAGTTTATGAAAACTTTGATAAAATTGCCAAAGCTGAAGGAGAAGGCTCACAGGATAGAAAAATTCAGCTTCTTGCAGAATTATTGAATTTAGCAACTCCTTTGGAGGCGAAGTACATAGTACGCACAGTTGAAGGCAAGTTGAGATTAGGAATAGCGGACATGACCATTCTTGATGCCCTATCAATAGCGTATGGTGGAGCTAAGGAATTGAGAAGTCTTGTGGAAAGGGCTTATAATATTCATCCAGACCTCGGCTACATTGCAAAAAAATTGGCTAAGGAGGGAATTGAAGGGGTAAAGAGCATAAAGATTGAGCTTGGAATACCCATAAGGGCTATGCTTGCTGAGAGATTGCCATCTCTGGAGGACATTCTTGCAAAGATGGGTGGCAGGGCTGCTTTTGAATATAAGTATGATGGTATGCGTATACAAGGTCATGTTGGAAAGGATAGAACTTGGCTCTATTCTCGCAGATTGGAGAATCTAACTTCACAATTTCCAGATGTTGTAGAAGCTTTGAAAGAAGCGTTTCAGGGAGAGGAAGGCATATTTGATGGAGAGGCAGTTCCTGTGGATATTAACACGGGAGAATTGCTACCGTTTCAAGTTGTATCTCATAGGAGAGGAAGAAAGTATGAAATTGAGAAAGCTATAGAAGATTATCCCGTAGTGCTCTTTCTCTTTGATGTAATTTACCTCAATGGTGAGGACTTAACACCAAAACCATATCCTGAGAGAAGGAAGATTTTAGAGAAGGTTATAAAGCCAACAGAACGAGTTAAATTTGCCCATAGAATAGTTTCCTCCGATATCCACGAGATTAAAGAATTCTTCAACAAGGCTATAGAGGATGGTTGCGAAGGACTGGTAGCTAAGAGTATTGGAGAGGAAAGCATTTATCGGGCTGGAGCTAGGGAATTTTTGTGGATTAAGTACAAGAGGGATTACAAGGTTGAAATGGGAGATACAGTGGACCTCGTGGTGGTGGGTGCATTTGCAGGAAAAGGAAAGAGAAAGGGAACATACGGGGCCTTGCTTATGGCAGCTTACAATCCAGAGAAGGATAGGTTTGAAACTGTGTGCAAGCTTGGAAGTGGATTTACAGATGAGCAGCTTGCTTATCTACCTCGCAAGTTTGAAGAGCTTAAAATTGAAAATAGGCATCCTCGTGTGTGGAGTGAGATGGAAGCCGATTATTGGTTCGTGCCTAAGGTTGTGTTGGAGGTTATAGGTGCTGAAATAACCCTAAGCCCTACGCATACCTGTGCTCGCGATGTTATTGAGAAGGGAGCAGGATTGGCCATAAGATTTCCAAGATTCACAGGAAGGTGGAGGGATGATAAGAGTCCCGAGGAAGCTACAACAACGAAAGAGTTAATAGAGATGTACAGAAATCAAATAAAGAAAATAGGGTAAATTACTTCATCTCTTTATAATGAAAGATTATGGTTGCAAGTATTGCAGAGATGATGAAATAGGCCAGCATTATTGCTATCCCCTCGTTTATCGTTGGATTGAAAGTTGTTATGGTGAAATTTGGACCTACCTGTATTACTTGTTTTGTTGGATAATCACCAATGTAATTTCCCTCAAAAACCAAAGTGAGGATAGAAGCACCGTATGTAATGGAATACCATGGTTCAATTCCTGTGAGCATGGATATGCTATCCACAATGCT
The DNA here is from genome assembly GCA_015523135.1 of Candidatus Aciduliprofundum sp. Classification (GTDB taxonomy): domain Archaea; phylum Thermoplasmatota; class Thermoplasmata; order Thermoplasmatales; family Aciduliprofundaceae; genus Aciduliprofundum. The sequence continues at coordinate 1,763 of WAKY01000141.1, read as the reverse complement.
GAACACGAAGAAATATATGATTGCAACAAGAACTATTGCTACAGTTCCATTGTTCAATAATGAGGAAAACAAGTAAGTAAGAGCGAGCAAGCTTAGGAGGAATAGGAATGATATGCTAAATGAATACAATAGGGCAGAGTTAATTTCTTTGTAATAGTAGTAAATATCTCCGAAAGCGAATGCCCAATATATAAGTATAACTATGGCAGAAGCTAGAAAAGAAGCTATGTATTTCCCCCACAGTATGGACTCTCTCCGTATTGGATTTGGAAGTAGGAAGTATCCTGTTTTTGTTTGGTACTCTCCAGCAATAGCATCACCGCCAAAGAACAGTGCAGCTAAGATTATCAAAAAAGATATGGGTGATACCCAATCCTTTGCAAAAGAATTCACTTCCATATATGATGTATCCACATAAATATGTACAACCACGATGTAAGCAATCACTATTGCAAGGGTTATGAGAATTAGAGTTAATAATCTCTTTGACCTAATGTAATTTTTGAATTGATATTTCGAGATTACGAGCATCTGGACAAAATCATTCAATTTTATCACCTCCAATAAGTTTTAAATATGCTTTCTCTAGCGCTAATCCCTCGCTTCTATAACTTGTGATCTTATAGCCCATTTTTATAAGAGAATTCAAGAGCTCGTATTGTTCCTTGGCATTTCCTGAAAATTCAATTCTAAGTTTGTATGGATTTATCTGACTTATTGCCCTGACATATGGAAGCTCTTGTATCGGTTTTATATCTCTAACTGGCTCTAAGAACTCAGCTACAATAGAATTAGAAAGGAATTTTGAAGATACATTATCAATGCTATCGTAGAGAAGAAGAGTGCCCTTGTTGATCATGGCAACCTCATCACAAACATCTGTAATTTCAGGAAGAAGATGCGATGACATAAATATTAGCTTTCCCTCTTTCTTCAATTCTTTAATTATCTCTCTTATCTCTGCCATACCCTGAGGGTCCATACCTGTGGTGGGCTCATCTAAAATCATAATAGAAGGATTGGTTACTAGTGCTACAGCCATAGCTAATCTTTGCGTCATACCCTTAGAGAATTTTTTAACCTTGGTGTTTCTCCACTCATATAGCTTCACTTTTTTCAATGCCTCTATTATATTCTTTCTGTCAGCTCCTCTGATATCACATAGCATTGAGAGAATCTCTATGGGTGTTAAATAAGGGTAAAAATTTGGAGTTTCAATCAATGTTCCAACATCTTTAAGAGCTTTTTTCAGTTCTTTTTGTACTGAGTATCCATTTATTATAGCATCCCCAGAGGTTGGCCTCAGTAGATTTGTAAATATTTTTAGTGTAGTAGTTTTTCCTGCACCATTTGGACCCAGATATCCAACGCATTTCCCTCCTTCAACTCTCAAATTCAAGTTTTTGAGGGCGTAGAAATTTCCATATTTTTTACTTAGGTTTATAGCTTCAAGATACATCTTTTCGCCTCCTTCTAATTAAAAGCCATCCTCCAACTCCTCCGAATATCAATCCTGTTATGCATATGCCCCCGCTTGCTGTGAGTTGAGCACTCAAGGACATCATTGATTTCTCAGATTTCAATGTTAGGGCAACCACCGTGGCATTTTCATCCATATTTTTTATTGTTAGAGTGTACGTGCCATTTAAATATCCTAATCTTTTTATCATTTGATTTGAGACATTTCCTTCTGCTATAATGTCACTGGAATTGCTAAAGGAGTAGTATATCCTATGGGAGGTATGCATTGTTATAGTATAATT
>WAKY01000140.1 GCA_015523135.1 Candidatus Aciduliprofundum sp. | reverse complement strand
CCGGGTACTGCCAAATCTCAATTATTGCAGTATATGGCTCAATTAGCTCCAAGGGGAATATACACCTCTGGCAAGGGCTCATCAGCTGCTGGCTTAACAGCCACGGCTGTGCGAGACGAAACTGGACGCTGGACATTAGAAGCGGGAGCTTTGGTACTCGCGGACTTAGGCCTTGCAGCCATTGACGAAATAGATAAGATGAACGCTACGGATAGGGATAGCATCTATCAGGCCATGGAGCAGCAGATAATTGCAGTAACAAAAGCAGGTATATATGCAACTTTAATGGCAAGATGCTCGATTTTAGGTGCTGCAAATCCAAAGTATGGCAGGTTTGATGTTAACAGGCCCCTCGTGGACCAGATTGATTTGCCTACCCCACTCCTCTCTAGGTTTGATGTTATATTCAAGATTCTTGATAGGCCCAATCCCGAGAGAGATAAGGCCCTAGCCAATCATGTTTTGGATGCGCATTTGGCAGGAGAGATGCTGCAGCTTGAAGAGGAGGATAATATAGTTGTAAAGCAGTTTGAAACTGGAATGACTCCAGAGTTCATAAGGAAGTATGTGGCTTATGCAAAGAGAAATATAATACCAAAGATGAGTGATGAAGCTAAGGAGCTTATTTTGAAAAAATATGTGGATACGAGAAAGATGTACGAAGAGACGAAGGCAGTGCCTATTACTCCACGACAGCTTGAAGCCATGGTGAGATTGGCAGAGGCATCTGCGAGAGCAAGATTGAGCGATATAGTTACCAAGGAAGATGCAGAGAGGGCAATTAGAATTGTCGATTATTTCTTAAAAGAAACTTCTATGGATGAGAGTGGAATTATTGACTCGGATGTTTTATACACAGGAATAAGTTCAAGGCAGAGGAGTGCTATGGAGAGGATGGAGCTTATAATAAAGAGCCTTGCTAGCAGCAACAATGGATTTGCAAGAAAAGAGGATATAATAGAAGAGGCAAAGAAGGAAGGTATAGATGAGGTGAAGGCAGAGCAGATACTGGAGAGAATGCACAGGCAGGGAATAATAGCAGAAACAAAGAGAGGAGTGTATAAATATGTCCAAGTTTGAGCATGGAATAGCAATGCGAATATACAAGGTTAGAGGAGAGGTAATGCTCGCTGCCTGTGATCGAGAGCTTTTGGGCAAGAAGTTTGAAGAGGGAGAGCTTGTAATTGAAGTAAAAAAGAATTTTTATTATGAAGCATTTGTAAGTGAGCAGACATTTATAAACAGTATGAAAATCGCCACAATTGCAAATTTAGTTGGAGATAAAGTTATCTCGCTAGCAATAAGAGAAGGCTATATCAACGAGGAAAATGTGATGAGAATCAATGGAATTCCCCATGCTCAAATGGTTCTTCTATTCTAATCATTCTCTCCAATCGGTATTAACGGTCCTTACACCTATTTTTGGGATGTAGAGCATCACCCTCTTATGCCTGCTTCTCTCGTGCATATCAAATACTCTTTTTACAATTTTTGCGTCTATATCTAAAATTTCTGCAATTTTATCCTCTTTGAATCCTAGTTCCATACCGTAGAGGATTTTGTCTAAAATTTCATATTTTACTCCTATCTCCTTCTCATCACTTTGACCGGGAAGCAATCCTGCTGTTGGAGCTTTGGAGATTATATGGGATGGTACTCCCATCTTCTCCGCAAGCATTCTAACTTGTGTCTTGTACAAATCACCTATAGGTACAAAATCGCTTGCCCCATCCCCATACTTTGTGAAATATCCAATTAGAATTTCACTTTTATTGCTCGTCCCCGCTACCAATCTATTTTCATCATTTGCTATGCTATAGAGAATGGCCATTCTAATCCGTGCCTTCAAATTTGCAGTGCTCATCTCATTCTTCAATTTTATTTTTTCTTTCATTTTCTCAACGATTTCTCCTATCTCTATAATTCTGAGTTCTATGCCAAGCTTCTTAGCCACGAGTTTTGCATCATCTCTATCTTCTTTTGGTGTTACAGAATCGGGCATATGCACTCCTAGAACCCTATCCTTACCGAGAGCTTTCACACATAGAAATGCAACGGTGGAAGAATCCAAGCCACCACTTAGGCCTATAACTACATTCTTATCGCCTACAAAATCTCTGATGAATCTTATTATCGTCTCTTCAGCGTAATCGGGCAAGCTAATTTCAAGCATATTGGTATATCTCATTTTTAACTATAAATCTTTTGAACTCAAAAATTTATCAATATTGGTAAAATTGAGATAATAGAAAGTGTTATAATGGACAGAAAATTAACCTATGAAGAATGGTGGAAGCAAGCAAGGAAATGCTCAAATATTTTGAAGAGCTTGAAAAAAATGCGGAAAAAATTTACAAGATTGCAAAAGAAGCCCGTAATATGAGATTTGACCCTGTGCCAGATGTTGAAATTCCCCGTGCCAAGGACCTTGCTGCGAGGGTTGAAGAATTAACTGGGGTCAAGGGCATAGCCGATGAAATTAGAGAGCTTAGCAAGGAGAATGATAGGGGTATGGTCTCTCTATTGATGGCAAAGAGAATAGCCAGGAGATTTGATAGAAAAGATGAAGCATTGGATAAGGCAATAAGGGTTGGACTTGCAATTCTAACTGAGGGCATATTGGTTGCACCACTTGAAGGTATTGCTAATGTGAAGATAAAGAAAAACGATGATGGCACGGACTATGTATCCATATACTATGCTGGTCCAATCAGAGGGGCAGGAGGCACAGCACAGGCACTAAGTGTGCTAATTGCGGATGTTGTTCGTAGAGAGCTTGATATTGGAAGATACAAGCCCACAGATGCTGAGATTGAGAGATATAAAGAGGAGATCCAACTATACGATAGGATTCATCATCTCCAGTACAGGCCAACAAATGAGGAGATTGAGCTCGTTGTCAAAAATTGCCCAGTTTGCATAGATGGAGAAGGCACTGAGAAGGTTGAGGTTAGTGGCTACAGGGATCTCCCAAGAATTGAAACAAACAGGGTTAGGGGAGGTATGTGTCTAGTCCTCGCTGAAGGTTTATTGCAGAAGACAAAGAAGATAAAAGCGTATGTGGATATGTTAAAAATAGATGGCTGGGATTGGATAAAAAAATTGATTCCAGAGGTAAAAGAAGATAAGTTTGAATTAAAACCCCTTGAGAAATTTATGAAGGATGTTATAGCAGGAAGGCCTATATTCTCTTATCCTCTAGCTCCTGGAGGATTTCGTCTTAGGTACGGAAGATGCCGTGCAGGAGGACTAGCCACGCTAAGTGTAAATCCTGCCACCATGTATATACTAAATAAATTCATAGCAATAGGCACTCAGCTCAAAGTTGAGAGGCCCGGTAAGGCAGGAGGTATGACTTCTTGCGATACCATAGAAGGGCCCATAGTTCTTTTAAAGAATGGAGATTTGATACAAATCAATGATTTTGAAAAAGCTAGGGAGTATTACGATTCCGTTGTGGAAATTGTTGATGTTGGTGAGATGCTTGTTCCCTATGGAGAGTTCTTGGAGAATAATCATCCTTTAATTCCAGGAGCATATGCTATAGAATGGTGGGAACAGGAGGCAGAAAGGGCTGGATTTTATGGGGAAATTAAGGATGCATTTGAAGCTTTTCGTGTTTCCGAGGAGTACTCCATTCCCTTGCATCCAGATTACAATTTATTCTGGCATGATTTGAGCGTGGAAGAATTGGGGAAATTATCTGAATATTTGGAGAATCATTCTTTCTGGAAAGATGAGAAATTGTATGTTGAGAAAAATGGAGAGATAAAAGAAATATTGAAAAAATTGGGTGCATTGCATCTTGAGCGCGAGCATTACATTCTTGACAGATATGCTTATCCCCTTTTAAGAGGTGTTGGTTTAGATTTGAAAGATGGAAAAATTGTGAGAAGAAAAGAGATTAAAGAAGGAAATATAATGGAAGTTATTTCAGAATTGGCAGGAGTAAAGATAAGAGAGAAAGCTCCTGTTAGAATCGGCGCAAGAATGGGGAGGCCTGAGAAGGCAGCACCAAGGAAGATGAAACCTCCAATTCATTCTCTATTTCCAATAGGAGAGGCAGGGGGAAACAGAAGACTTATAACTGATGCAATAAATAAAAAGGTAATTCCAATAGAGATAGGCATAAGAAAATGCCCAAAATGCGGAGAAAAAACAATTCTACCATTCTGTCCAAAGTGCGGACTGCCCACGCAATTTACAGGAAAGGTTGTGGTTAAGAAGGTCGATATAGCAGATTTATTTGCAAAGGCACAAGAGTATCTCGGTGAGAATGTGGACTGGGATGTTAAGGGAGTAAAGAAGATGATGTCCCAAGAGCATATGCCTGAAAGGTTGGAGAAGGGAATTCTCAGGGCTAAGAATGGAGTTTATGTTTTCAAAGATGGTACTGCAAGATTTGATATGAGTGATATAGCGATAACTCATTTTAGACCCAAGGAAATAGGGTTAAGCGTGGAAAAAGCAAGAAAATTGGGATATAAGAAGGATTATCTTGGAAATGAGCTCAAAGATGGGGAGCAATTATGTGAATTAAAGGTCCAAGACATAATAATTTCAAAGAGCGCTGCCGATTACCTAATAAAAATTGCAAATTATGTTGATGACTTGCTTGAGAAGTTTTACAAGATGAAACGCTTTTACAATGTGAAAAAGAGAGAAGATTTGATAGGGCATCTTGTGATTGGATTAGCGCCTCACACATCTGCAGGCATACTTGGGAGAATTATAGGATTCTCAGATGCCAATGTGGGCTTTGCGCATCCATTTTTCCATGCTGCAAAGCGCCGCAACTGCGATGGTGATGAGGACTCAATAATGCTCCTTCTTGAAGGCCTTTTGGATTTCTCTCGTAAGTTCCTTCCCTCAACCCGTGGAGGATTGATGGATGCCCCCCTCGTTCTAACTACAAGAATCACTCCAACAGAGATAGATAAAGAGGCTTTGCATGTGGACGTTATGGAGAGGTATCCTCTTGAATTTTACGAAGCAACTTTAAGGTATGCGAAGCCGGATGAAGTTGATGACATTATGGATTTTGTAAAGAAGAGAATTGAAACTCCTAGGCAGTATGAGGGTTTTAAATTCACCCATGATACTAAAGATATAAATGTGGGCGTGTTGACCTCTGCATATAAAGTTCTGGGCAGTATGCAGGAAAAGCTTGATAGTCAGTTGCAATTGGCAAAGAAGATAAGGGCTGTAGATGAGCATGATATGGCTGCTAGGATAATAGCACATCATTTCATTCCAGACATAATGGGCAATTTGAAAAAATTTGGTACTCAGGGATTTAGATGTACCAAATGTGGGGCAAGGTTTAGGAGAGTGCCCTTGAATAATGTATGCCCCTACTGTGGTGGCAATATCGTACTAACTGTTTCCGAGGGCTCCGTTAGAAAGTATTTGGATAAGGCGTTAAAGCTTGCAGAAGAGTACGATGTACCCTTGTATGTAAAACAGAGAGTTCTTGCTCTCAAAGAGTCTATTGATTCCTTATTTGCGGAGGATGAGGAGGAAAAAAATAAAATAACCCTTGAGTCTTTTCTTGCCGTATGATTGCAAATTTGTTCGTGGTTGGTCCTGCAGGTAGCGGGAAAAGTACATTTACAGCAGCTTTTAGAGAGTGGATGATAAAAAATGAATATGAAACGGTAGTGGTTAATCTTGATCCCGGTGCAGAAATCTTGCCCTATACTCCAGATGTTGATATACGGGATATAATTGATTTAAACTCAATTATGAACGAGTATGGTTTAGGGCCTAATGGGGCTCAAATAGTGGCTGCAGATATGATTGCCAATTTTGTGGAGGAGTTGAAGAGCGAGGTTGATAATTACGAGGCAGATTACATAATATACGATACCGCGGGGCAAATTGAATTGTTTGCATTCAGAGCTGCTAGTAAGTTTATAGTTGATTATCTTGGAGAGAATAGAAGTATGCTTGCATTTCTTTTTGATCCTGCTTTGGCGAAGAGCCCATCGGGGTTCGTATCTCTTTTAATTCTATCCTCTTCCGTTTACTTCAGATTTTACATACCCTTCATAAATATCCTATCCAAGGTTGATATTGTAGAAGATAAGGATCTATACAACATAGCAGAGTGGAGCAAGAACTGGGACTCACTTTACGATGCTTTGATAGCTGAGAATCCGAGCATGCGCAAGGAGCTGAGCATTGAACTATTCAAGGCACTTGAAAATATAGATGCTTTTCGTACATTAATTCCAACATCGGCACGAATGCTCTATGGATACGAGGATGTATATACAGCTCTGCAATTAACATTTGCAGGCGGAGAGGATATAGAAAAAAGATGATTAAAGAAGCTCTCTTGCCTTAATTAACGATATTAATTCTACCCCCTCTTTTTCAAGATTTTCTTTACCACCTTCTTCCCTATCCACAATGCATATTACCCTGGTCACCTTGAGTCCTGCACTACGAAGCAATTTTATGGCACGCAAAACAGAGCCCCCTGTGGTTACAACATCCTCAATTATATCCACTTCCTGCCCCTCTTTATAATCGCCTTCAATTAATTTGGAAGTACCATATCCCTTTTTCTCTTTTCTTATGATTAGATAATCTCTCTTTGCCTTAATGGCTGTGATTGCCACAAGGGGCACTGCACCAAGCTCTACTCCCGCAAGAATATCTCCTTTAACTTTATCTGCAAGCATATTTCCCATTAGCTCTAATATTTCATATTTTGTACTTGCCTTCTTTATGTCCACATAGTACTTGCTTCTCTTTCCAGATGCTAGAATGAAATCTCCAAAATTTATGGCTCCACATTCAATAAGTTTTTCTTTGAGCATAGGGAGTAATGAAAATAAGAGATTAAAATTTCTCGCATAAAGGTTAAATAGAAAAGAATAATCAATGCAATTATGAAAGAGATAAAGGCCCATGTGTTCTTTTCTGGCCATGTGCAGGGGGTATTCTTCAGAGCATTTACGAGGGATAATGCCCTCAAGCTTGGGGTGCGTGGCTGGGTTAGAAACCTACCGGATGGTAGGGTTGAGGCGGTGTTTGAAGGTCCTCAGGATAAAGTGGAGAAGTTAATTTATCTATGTAGGTACAAGCACCCCCATGCCCGTGTGGATGATGTTGAAATTGAGTATGGAGAGCCAGAGGGATACAAAGATTTTAGGGTGAGGTACTGATGATTACGCTTACAACTGATTTTGGATACAAGGATCATTATGTTGGAGTTATGAAGGGAGTAATATTGAAAATAAACCCTAATGCAAGGATAGTGAATATAACGCACAATGTGGAGAGGCATAGTATAAGGCATGCTGCATATATTCTAAACGCCATTTTACCCTATTTTCCTCCAGCGGTGCATGTTTTTGTCGTTGATCCCGGTGTGGGTACTGAGAGAAGGGGCATAGCAGCGAGAATTGAAGATTCTTGGTATGTGGGTCCAGATAATGGAATCTTAACCTATGTAGCTCATAAAGTTTCCAAGGTTTACGAGCTTGAAATTGAGCCAGAGAGCACAACATTTCATGGTAGGGATGTATTCGCACCTGCCGCTGCATACATAGATATGGGCAATTTTGAAACTTTTAAAGAGATAGAAAATTTTGAAACTTTTGAATATACAAAGGCGAAGAGAGAAGGGGAGAAGATATTAGGGGAGATAATACACATAGACCACTTTGGAAATGTAATTACCAATGTGCCAAAGGAAATGGTTAAAGACGCTAAAAAGATTGAAGTCATAGGGAAAGAGCTGAGATTTTTACCCTCTTATGGCTATGCCAAGAAGGGAGAGTTGATTGCATTGGTCAATAGCGAAAATTTTCTGGAATTTGCAGTTAACCAAGGGGATGCCTCAAAGAGGCTTGCACTGGAAGTAGGAGATAAAGTAGAGATCGTGGTTCAACAGTGAATTGACTCTAGAACTTTGTTAAAATCTGATGCAAATATTGGAGGATATGCGTAAGCTATTATTATTGATTCAAATTTTTCTTGGCAAAAATATGCACCTATGTCTAATTTTATTACTTTTGGCCTCAACGGTGCGTAGAATGTGTAATTCAGATAAACATCATACTCATCCATAACTATGGTGTGATTTTTAATATCCACGCTTCTCTCTCCCCTGTAAACCAAGTCCACATCTACCTTGTACCTTTCTTTTATCTCATTCTCGGCAATACCTTCCACATGCCTTAAGGATGTGCTGTAAGTTTTCTGAGGTATGTATGGAGTTCTAATTGTAGCAATGACCACTATGGCAGGATTTAAAGAGCCCTTAACATAAACCTTATAAATTCCATTTGGTAGAGAGCTTATATTTTTCGTTTCAACATTTAAATATCCACTCTGGTCTATGTAAGCAGGAGTAACGGGATAAGAGAAAAATGCAATGTAAATGGCAAAAACGAGGAGATAAGAAAATATTCCTGCTACAACTTTCTTTTTGTTCATAGCACCACCTGAAATAGAATTAAAATTATGGAAATTGCTAAAAGAGTTATGCCCTTAATTAATTTCCCTCTTTTCTTACTTTTTCCATAACTATGAAATCCACCTATTGCAGCTATACCCATTGCACCGGGAAACACTAAAGCTCCTGGGAACCCAGAGGGTATGAAAAACACTGCAAATAATGTGTATAGCCCGCCAAGTATAGTGTATGCTCCATCTATTTTGTCTCCCCCTTTAATTATAAACCCCCCATATCCTATAAGAGGTAGGGATGCGGATGCTAAAATTAATTGAGCTACAGTAATCATTCACCTCTCTCCAGGGATTCTGCAGTTTTGTTAAATATCATTGCCTCTCTTTCATAATCCTTACTTTTCTCATAGTACTGGGCTGCTTTTGCCTTATACTCACTCATCTTTTTCACATACTCTGCTTGTTTATCTCGCAATGCACTTATTTTTGCATTCATGGCAGATATCCTCGTTTGCAGCTTTGCAATCTTGGTTCTTAAACTTTCCCTCTTATTCAAAGATTCTGCATTCTTTAACGCCTCTTCATAATCTTCAATTTTTCTCTTTAACTCTTTTATCTTCTCCTTTATATCATGCTCTTTATCTTTATATTTTGCCTTGTAGGCTTGGTATTTTGCCACTTTTTCCATCTCTTCCTTGTACTTTTGATGATAAAACGCAGCTTTCTTTTCAAACTCTGCTGCCTTTTTTCTCAACTTTGAAGCCTCTTTGTATCTTTCCATCTTCTCCTTCTCTTTCACAGCTTCAATATGGTCTTGAGCATCAATGTCTTTGTAAGATGATACCTCTTCATGCTCCTCCGCAAACAATTCTGGCAGTTCGTAGGGTTTGGGAGCACCCTTTTTCTTTTCCCTCTTATTCATTATAAGCACCAAAATGATATGCTTTGCAATGTAAATAAAATTTTCGGGAAGTATTAATAAAATGAAATCCATGCTCTTTTATGGCAGTTTGTCCCCTTGATTACAGGTACGGTAGAGATGAAGTTAAAAGAATATTTTCCGAGGAATCTAAGCTGCGTTATATGCTCCTTGTAGAATACTCTCTTATTAAAGCGCATGCCCATTTTGGAAATATTCCGCAAGATTGTGTGGAAGTTGCGAAGGAAGCAATGGAAAAAGTTGAGCTTGACACAGTTAAAGAAATTGAGAGAGAGATAAAGCATGATGTTATGGCGATGGTTAAGGCCTATGCAGAAAAATGCGGAGAATGTGGCAAGTATGTGCATCTTGGAGCTACTAGCAACGATATAATTGATACTGCCACTGCACTGCAGCTGAAAGAATTGTTCAAATACATAGAGGAGGATTTTGAAAATTTGGAAGATTCTTTTGCATATTTGGCCAAAAGGTATAAAAGTACAGTTATGCTTGGAAGAACCCATGGACAGGCAGCTGTGCCAATAACATTTGGATTGAAAATGGCTGTATTCTTGGCTGAGATTTTGAGGCATCACGAGAGATTTGAAGAATTAAAAAAGAGGGTGCTTGTTGGAAAGATGATGGGTGCCGTTGGCACAGGAGCAGCTCTCGGGGATAAGGCATTAGAAATTCAAAAATTTGTTATGAACGAGCTTGGATTGGGATATGAAGAAGCACCCACCCAGCTTGTTGGGAGGGATAGGTATATTGAGCTTGTCTCATTCTTTTCCTCATTAGCCACATCCCTTGAAAAATTCGCAACAGAGATAAGAAACTTACAGAGGAGTGAGATAGGAGAAGTTATGGAGAAATTTGATGTTGAGAAGCAGGTTGGCTCTAGCACAATGGCACAAAAGAGAAATCCAATCACGGCAGAGAATATATGCGGTCTGGCAAGGATAGTAAGGGGTTTTTTGATTCCACAGATGGAAAGTGCGATTCTCTGGCATGAGAGAGACCTAACAAACTCATCGGCGGAGAGATTCATCATTCCCCACACCTCAATTTTAATGGATGATCTAATGCTCAAAGCTTCCAATTTATTCAAGAATTTGGAAGTAAATGAGGAAAGAATGCTTGAGAACATAAGGAACAACGAGGAGATTATGGCAGAGGCTGTAATAATCTTCCTTGTTAAAAATGGATGGAGCAGGCAAGATGCCCATGAGAAGCTTCGCCAGATTTCAATGCAGCCTGGGAAATTCAGAGAGAATTTAATGAAAGATGATGAGCTCCGTCCTATTTTAGAGGGAAAAATTGATGAACTTCTAAATCCTAAAAATTACATTGGCTCTGCAGAGAAAATAGTTGATAATATTCTTGGGAAAAAAAATAAAATGAGGGAAAACAATAAGGGTCTATGAAAGCGTTGATACTTGCGGGAGGATTTGCAAGAAGATTGGCACCTATAACTGATTTTATAGCCAAGCCGTTATTGCCTGTGGGAGATAGATTGATAATTGATTGGATTGTGGATAACATAAGAAATGCAGGTATTGAGGATATAATTGTCTCCACGAACAGCTATTATGAAAGGCAATTTAGATATTGGATTAAATGCAGAGATGAGGATATTTCACTTTTAATAGAGCCAACTACAAAAGAGGAGGAGAAATTTGGATCTATAAAAGGGATAAAATACGCAATGGATAATTATGGGGAGGATGATTATCTTATTGTAGCAGGGGATAATTATTTTAATTTCTCAATTTCTCAATTTTTGAAATTTTACAAAGAGAAGAATAGTTCAATAGTGGCAGTTTATGATGTTGAAGACAGAGAGAAGGCAAAAAGATACGGAGTGATAAGTATAAACAATGAAGGAAGGATAATAAAATTTGTAGAAAAGCCAGAAAATCCAGAATCAACTTTAATTGCCACTGCCTGCTATATCTTTCCCAAAGAGATATATGAACTATTAAAAGAGTACCTAGAGAATAAGAACAATCCAGATAGCCCTGGATACTTTGTTTCTTGGCTTATATTTAAAATTCCAGTGTATGCATTCTCTTTTAATGGTACTTGGCTTGATATCGGAAACTTGGATGAGTACCGTAGAGCTTTTAATATGTTTTAATTTATCATCCATTTTATCAACTATTTTACCATGTCTAGCACCTATAAACCATGCAATGCTGCATGTAACCTGTTCTAAAAAAAGAATATAAATTCAAATGCTTATAACTTTTATTACCCACAAATAGAAGTGTGCCAGAAGAGGGTGAGGTTATGAAAGTTATAAAAAGAGATGGTAGAGTAGTGGACTTTAGCGAAGATAAAATATTTCAAGCGATAATGAAGGCAATGGATTCAATAGGAGGATACAGTGAGGAAGATGCAAAGAGGGTAACTCAGAAGGTTATAGGAAAAATAAAAGAGGAAAATGTAGAGAAAATCACAGTTGAGAAAATACAGGATATTGTGGAAGAGGCCCTAATGGTCGAAGGTTATATCAATGTAGCAAAATCTTATATTCTATACAGAGAAGAGAGGAGAAAAATCAGGCAAGCAAAGAAGGTTATAGGTGTTCCTGATGATCTCAAATTAACTGTTAATGCTATAAAAGTTTTAGAAGCAAGGTATCTCTTAAAGGATGAAAATGGAAATGTTATTGAAACTCCAAGGCAGATGTTTGAGAGAGCTGCAAGATACCTTGCCCTTATTGATATATTCTACGAGGATGATATTTACGACAAAGAGGGTAAGCAAGAAGAGAGAAAAATTGATGTTGAAGAAAGACCTGAATTTTTGAGTTTTTGGGAATTTGATATGTTGAAGAGGGCATTTAATAGTTTTTCAAAAGAGGGACATATGAAGGTTGATTTCTCGTATGTTATAAATGCTCTCCAATCTAGGTGGGATAAGATAGAGAGTATAAAGGATAAATTTGCAGATGTAATGTTTCATAGGAAATATGTGCCTAATTCTCCTACATTGATGAATGCAAATACAAAATTGGGCCAATTAAGTGCGTGCTTTGTGATACCAGTGCCAGACAGCATAGAGGGGATATTCAACGCGGTGAAGTATGCGGCCATGATACACAAGAGTGGAGGAGGCACGGGTTTTTCCTTCTCAAGATTGAGGCCAAAGGGAGATATAGTGGCAAGCACGATGGGAGTGGCCTCAGGACCATTATCATTTATGCGAGTATTTGATGTAGCCACGGATGTAATAAAGCAGGGAGGAAAGAGAAGAGGAGCAAATATGGGAGTTCTAAGGGTGGATCATCCAGACATAATAGAGTTCATAACATCCAAGGACTCGGAGAACAAGGTGCTGAGCAATTTCAACATAAGTGTAGCTGTGACTGATGAATTTATGGAAGCATTGCTCAACGATGATTACTATCCACTTCGCAATCCCAGAAATGGAGAGGAAGTGAAGTGGATAAAGGCTAGGCAGGTATGGGACTTGATAATCACGCAGGCATGGAAGACAGGGGACCCGGGAGTGATATTCATAGATGAGGTAAATAGAAGACATTCAGTCAAGCATTTAGGAGAGATAGAAAGCACAAATCCATGCGGTGAGCAACCCTTATTGCCATACGAATCCTG
>WAKY01000139.1 GCA_015523135.1 Candidatus Aciduliprofundum sp. | reverse complement strand
GTTATAAATGGGTTCCATCCTAAGAGAATAAATAAGGTTATGAATGATGAAGAGTTCATAGGGACGGTGGTTGAATGATTGAGAATCGCAAGTTAGAGCACATAAAAATATGCGCTGATAAGGATGTTAATTCGCATCACAATTACTGGGATGATGTACTATTAAAGCATGAGACGATTCCAAAGGTTGATATGGAGAATGTAGAGTTAAGCGTGGAATTTTTGGGGAAGAAGCTTAATTATCCGATTATAATTGATGCAATGACAGGAGGACACAAGATTGCAAAGATAATAAATGAAAATTTAGCTGCAGCCGCTGAGGAACTCGGAATAGGCATGGCCGTTGGCTCCCAGAGAGCTGCCATAGAGAACCCAAAGCTGGAGGATACATATTCAATCGTAGCCAAATATGATATTCCATTGAGAATAGGAAATATTGGCGCTCCTCAATTTGCGCTTGGATATGGGGAGGAGGAGGTAAAAAAGGCAATTGAGATGATTGATGCCCATGCTATAGATATTCATTTCAATTACTTGCAAGAGGCGATACAGCCTGAGGGAGATACAAAGGTGAGTAATATAAAGGAAATTCTTTCAGAGCTCGCCAAGAAATATAATATGATAGCAAAGGAAACAGGTGCTGGCATAAGCAGAAATGCAGCTGAATTCTTCAAAAATGCAGGATTCAAAGCCATTGATGTTAGTGGCGTGAGTGGCACAAGCTTTGCAGCCGTTGAATATTACAGGGGCGGAGAAGAAGGCGAACTATTCTGGGACTGGGGACTACCTGCACCATACTGCCTATTAACTCTGAGGGATTTAAATATGCCATTAATCGGCTCTGGGGGCATAAGAAATGGACTTGATGCTGCCAAAGCCATAGCTCTGGGTGCGGATGTGGTTGGCATTGCAAGGGCATTGGTTAAGCCTGCTATGAAATCCAAAGAAGATGTTATCAAAGCGCTTGATAGGATAATTAAAGAGCTCATAATTGCCGTTTTTTTAACAGGAAGAGAGAGTGTGAAAGAATTGAAGAAATCTGAGTATGTGATTAGAGGTGAGCTTGGCCAATGGTTGAAACATTATTAGATGCACCTTGCCCAGTTTGCGGAGAGAAAGCCCTTGTGTATCGTGCTGAAGAGTTAGATTTGCCATATTTCGGAAAATGCTTAGAAACAACAATTATATGCAAAAACTGCGGATTTCGCCATGCTGATGTAATGATGCTTGAAGTGCATGATGCTATGGAATACAAGGTTAGAATTGAGAGTGAGAAAGATATGTACATAAAAGTTGTACGCTCCACATCTGGTACACTTCTCGTTCCTGAAATTGGTGCAAAGTTAGAGCCCGGCCCTCTATCGGAGGCGTTTATAACCAATGTAGAAGGAGTGTTAAATAGATTCGTGGATATTCTCGTGCAAATTATGCATAATAGTCCAGAGAAGAAGGATGCAGTTTTAGAAGTTTTACGCAAAATAGGTTACATAAGGCACGGGCGGATGAAAGCCACACTTATAATAAAAGATCCCCTTGGCAATAGTGCAATTATAAGCGATAAAACAGAGAAAAGAAAATTGAGCGAAGAGGAGATTAAAGAGCTGAAACTTGGGGAATTTGCAATAGATATCAATGCTTTAAGATGAGAATTTTTAAATAACCAAATACTTTTCTTGGCATATGGAATTTCCAAAGGAGAATTTCAGCGATTGGTACAACGAGGTTATTGAAGCGGCAGGACTTGTTGATAAAAGGTATCCTGTTAAGGGGATGCATGTATGGCTTCCCTATGGCTGGCAACTTATGCGCAATATAGATGAATATTTTCGCAAGATTTTTACGGAGCACAAGCACCAGGAGGTTTATTTCCCACTCTTGATTCCTGAAACTGAGTTTAAGAAGGAGGCGGAGCATATTGAGGGGTTTGAGAATGAAGTTTATTGGGTTACCCATGGTGGTTTAGAGCCATTGGATGTTAAGCTAGTAGTTAGGCCCACAAGTGAGACAGCTATGTACCCAATTTTCTCGCTCTGGATTCGCTCCCATGCAGATTTACCCCTTCGCATATTTCAGATTGTTAATGTATTTCGCTATGAGACAAAACAAACTCGCACTTTTATAAGGGTTCGTGAGGTTCATTTCTTCGAATCTCACACGGCGCATGCCACGGCTGAAGAATCTGAAGAGCAGATAAAGGATAATATAGAGATATGGAAGAAAGTTGCAGATAAGCTTGCCTTGCCCTATGTTCTCGTTCGCAAGACCGACTGGGATAAGTTTCCGGGAGCAGCCTATTCCATAGGAGCTGAAACAATTATGCCTTCTGGAAGAACTTTGCAGATTGCCACGATTCACCAGTACTTCCAGAATTTCTCAAAGCCATATGGGATAGAGTATCTAAAAGAGGATGGCACTCACGATTATGTACATCAAACTACATTCGGCATGAGTGAAAGATTAGTAGGAGCCATAGTAGGCATCCACGGGGATGATAGGGGCTTAATTCTTCCTCCAGAGATTGCACCAATTCAACTCGTTATAATCCCCATAGTGACTAAGAATAAGGAGGGCGTATTGGAAGAGGCAAGAAAAATTGAGAATGAGCTAAAAGAGCATTATAGGGTACATTTGGATGACAGAGACAATTACACTCCCGGCTACAAATTCTACGATTGGGAGCTTAAGGGTGTGCCTCTCCGCCTGGAGATTGGGCCTAAGGATATGGAAAAAGGGCAGGTTGTTCTTGTGCGCAGGGATAATTTTGAAAAAATATTTATTTCTCGTAAGGAGTATGTAGATAAGGTAGGAGAATTGCTTAAGGACATTCAGAAAAGTATGCTGGATAAGGCAAAAAAAGAGATGGAAGAGAAGATAAAAGAGGTGCATAGCATAGAGGAGATTAAGGAGCATAATGGCATTGCAGCGGTGCCTTGGTGCGGAAGCGAAGAATGCGGGCACAAGCTCGAAGATCTTACTGAGAAGAAAATTATAGGAGTACCTTTTGAGAAGAAAAAGGGCAAGTGTATAATTTGTGGAAAAGAGACAGATAAAATTGCATTTGTGGCAAAACCTTATTGATCTTCGACTCTTGCTAAAAGAGCTCCAAGGATTCCAAATACAATTAGGGTTATTGAGAGAGAATATACTCCAATGTCAGTCCATGCATCATATAGAAATGACCATGAGAAGTAAAATACTATGCCTATCGTTAGCAGGATCCAGCTAAGGTACCATAGCCACCGAACCATAAGAGTGGATGTGGATGCACTATAAAAACTTTTTATTTAGTAAGTCCCATAGCGAATCTATTTTGAAATCCGCATACTTACTCTCCTTTTCTCTCACCAAGATTCCTTTGCAGCCTCCTTTTTTTGCAGATATCATGTCTATTTCACTATCTCCAACAACAAAGCAATTCTCACATTTGCACTTCTCTTTTATTATCTCTACGAACTTGGGTGATGGCTTTACCTCTTCTATGTACTCATAATCCCCATAATCCTTGCCTATGACAAAATCAAAAAGTGATAAAATGCCGAATAATGAAAGAACATAATTTATACAATCTCGTGAGGATGTGCTCCAAGCTATTTTCTTTCCCTCTAAATTCTCTATGGCTTTTACATCATCGTACAATTTTAACCTATTTTGCCTGTACATCCATTTGCGATACTCAAGGTTTCTTGCATCTACCTCTTTCCAGAACCTCTCTGCAGGAATGCCAAAATTCTCGCTGTACCTTCTACCAATCTTTCCCTCTATCATACCCTTCCACACAGAGAAATCTAATGGAATATTGTATTTCTTTGCAACAGGTACTGCTATGAACTCGTACCATTCATACATATTAAAGTCCACATATTTCACAAGAGTATCATCCACATCAAATATCCAACATATCACGTGGGAGTGATGGTACTTGCAGTATATTTGTTTGACGGAAGAAAAATTTTTTATATTTTATTTTTTATTAGTTTTAATTGGGTGTTGTTATGTCTGTAGATTCAAATGCATTAGGCAAGTTAAGGATTGATATAAAAAATAGGCTTCAAAATAAATTTAAGCACAAAGAACTAGAGAATCTATTAATGAAAATGGTCTCAAAGAAGAATATAAAAACTCTTGCAGAGCTTCTTTGTGATGAGAAATATTTTTCTATGGATGAACTTCTTACTACACTAGAAAAGATGGATAAAAACAAGTTGATGGAACTAATTGATGAACATAAAGATGAGAAAGAAATGGCAATTCCAATAATCAGGGAATTAAACGAAAGTGGGTATAAAGTAGCTCAAGAAGTACCACTTCCCAAGGTGGGGAGAGCGAAACCTAGGAAAATGGATGTTGCTGGTTATAGAAAGAAAGGTATTGCAAGAAGAGTTTCGGTATTTGGATTTGAACTTAAGGCTAATGCCAGCAGAAAAGCTATAGACACAGCTTTTAGTCAGGCAAGAGATTATCTTGAATATTGTGAGCAAGTGGTAGTGGCATTTTCTCCTCTTATGCATCTTAAGTATGCGGATGTAATCGAAGATAAAGCAAAAAAAGAAGAAGACATAGGGGTGTGGATTGTAGGTAAAACTGGGATTTTATATAGAATTAAAGAAGCGTATTCTCAAGAAGTCTCTGATAAAAAGCAGAGAAGTATAGTGGAATACATTGAAAAAGGATAAACAAAAAATTTAATTCTTTTATCGGCATTATCTTTTTGGGTGATATTATGACTGAGAAAACTTTGCATCTTAAAAAGATGTTAGAAGATATGAAAGCTCGCGGTGAAACATGGGAACTTTTGCGTCTTTTTGGTCCATCAGGTCCAAGAGTTGTGGTAGAAGGAAAGCATGCAGTTATGCTCGCATCCAACAATTATCTGGACTTGGCAAATGATCCTCGCCTAAAAGAGGCGGCTAAGGAAGCAATTGAGAAGTATGGTTGGGGCGCAGGAAGTGATTGGAGTATAGCTGGCTACACAGATTTGCAGGAAAAATTACATAAGAAAATTGCAGAGTTTAAGGAAACGGCTGCAGGCTTGGCGTTTCAGACAGGATTTGCCACAAATGCTGGCACTCTTGCAAAGATTGTAGGCAAGGGAGATGTTGTTGTTAGCGATGAGCTAAATCATGGAAGTATAATTGATGGTATACGTCTTTCTAAGGCGGATAAGGTAATTTATAAGCACCTTGATATGGGGGATTTGGAAGATAAATTGAGGCAGGTGCACGATAAATACGAGCATATTCTTGTTGTCACGGATGGAGTTTTCAGCATGGATGGAGATATTGCACCAATGGATGAAATTGTCAAGATTGCAGATGAGTATGGAGCTATGACCTATGTGGACGATTCTCATGGTGAAGGAGTGCTTGGAGAAGGTCGCGGTATAGGCCATCATTTTGGAGTGCAGAAGAAGATTGATTTTCAGATGGGTACATTCTCCAAAGCCCTTGGCTCTATGGGAGGTATGATTGCTGGAGAAGAATATGTAATTGAATATATTTACAACACTGCCCGCACATGGCTTTTAAGTGCGGCTTATCCTCCCGCCGTGACTGCTGCAAATATAAAATCTTTGGAAATCGTAATGCAGGAAAAAGATAGAGTGCAGCGTCTCTGGGATAACCGCAATTACTTCAAGAAAGAGCTTGAAAGCTTAGGATTTGATACTTGGAAGAGCCAGACACCCATAGTGCCCGTGATGGTGCGCGATTCAAAGAAGGCGAAGGAGCTTGCCCACAAGCTATTTGATGCAGGAGTATTTGCATTGCCAATAGTGTTCCCAATGGTGCCTAGGGGATTGGAGAGAATAAGAAATCAGATAAGCGCAGGGCACACAAAAGAAGACCTAGATTACGCTTTGAACGCCTATGAGAAGGCGGGAAAAGAGCTCGGATTGATCTAATTTTGATTTCCAAAATTTTTAATCTTTTTAATTTATTCCCCCTTTGGTGATTAATATGAAAAAGATATTTGTAACAGGTGGTCTTGGACAGATTGGCTCTAATCTTGTCCCTTTCTTGAGGAATAAGTATGGCAAGGAAAATGTTTTTGTGGCTGATATAAGGGAGCCTAACTATGATATATCTCCTTTCGTGAAATTGGATATTTTAGATAAAAAATCTTTGGAAAAAGTGATTGATGAATACGATATTGATACAATTTACCACCTCGCAGCAATACTCTCCGCTAATGGAGAGAAAAACCCTCAGCTTGCATTCAATGTAAATATTATTGGTCTCTACAATATTCTTGAAGTTGGAAGAGAGTTTAGTTTAGAGAGAATAATGGTTCCTAGCTCGATAGCTGCGTTCGGACCTGAGACACCCAAAGATAACACTCCAAACGATACTGTACTTAGACCCAGAACCATGTACGGAATAAGCAAAGTTACAGGAGAACTCCTAGGCCTATATTACTGGGAAAAATACGGCTTGGATGTCCGCGGTGTTCGCTATCCCGGTATAATAAGCTGGAATGCTATGCCTGGAGGAGGAACAACAGATTACGCTGTTGAGATATTCCATTATGCTTTGCGTGGAGAGAAGTATGTTTGTTTCTTAAAGGAAGATACTGTACTTCCAATGATGTACATGCCAGATGCAATAAAGGCATTGACATCTCTGGCAGAGGCACCGAGCGAGAATTTGATACATCGTACAGATTTCAATGTTCAAGCTATGAGCTTTGCTCCTAAAGATCTCGTAGAGGAAATAAGGAAGTACATACCTGATTTTGAAGTTGAGTACAAGCCAGATTATAGGCAAAAAATAGCAGATTCTTGGCCTCACAGTTTGGATGATTCCGCAGCCCGCAAAGAATGGGGATGGAAACCGGAGTACGATATGAAAGCCATGGTGAAGGATATAATGAAAAATCTAAGTAGGAAAATGGGTGTAGAGCTATAAACTCTTTACAAATTCTTCCACACTTAAATCTCTCTCTTTTGCCATTTTTTTCATAAGTTTCCAAATTCCACTTCCGTACTGCGCTGCCTTCTTTTCTCTCTCTACAATTTCCTTTGGCACACCTAGGTATCTTGCCGCCTCCCTCAGTATGTATTTTCTAATTCCATCTTTTATCTTCAATTCTTTAGGAATATTTCTAGCAAACTCAATTATTCTATCGTCTAAATAAGGAGTGTGAAGGTCTTTTCCAAGAAGTGTTGCAATTTTCATCTCCCTAGGTTTTGTCTTAGCCATAAGTTTATTAAAATCCTCAACCATAAGCTCTGGATTTTCCAAATATTTTGCATATCCACCAAAGAGCTCGTCACTTCCTTGGCCTGTGTAAACATCTATCTCATCTGCATAGGAGCAAACAAAATATAATGGGAGTTCAAAGGATACTTCCAAAGCACTTATGGATGTTTCAATTCTCTTTAAAAATAATATACCCTCAAGAATGTCATACTCATTGATATCTATGATTTGCAGCTCCAAGCCCAAGGTACTCGCTGCCTCTTCTGCATTTTTCACATCTTTGCTTCCCTCAATGCCCACTGTGTACAGCTTTACATTGCAATCTTTCATAAGGTATGCAATTACTCCACTATCCAATCCGCCAGAGAATGCCAAGGCTGCCTCCTTAGATTCAACTGCCTCTTTCAATAGTTCAGCAAGTATCCTTGCCCTATCATCCATATTGGCAAATTGCGAATATTGTATTTATAATTTCATAAACTTTCAAAATCTATGAGCTCTTCGACCAAATCTTTGAGTATTTTTGGAATATCATCTATTTTCAATCTTTTCTGGTTTGCTGAATCTCTCTCCCTTATTGTTACTGTGTTATCCTTCAGGCTTTCGTAATCCACGGTGATGCAGAATGGCACTCCTATCTCATCTGCCCTAGCATATCTGCGACCTATGGAGCCAGAATCATCATAATAGGATGGAACTCCATTTTCCCTTATTTTATTTAAAATCTCAATAGCAAGAGTATCAAGGTCATCCTTAGCCATGAGTGGGAAAACAGCAGCTTTGATAGGTGCAATTTTGGGCTTAAGTTTCAAAACTTTATAACCAGTGTCTTCTCTCTCATAGAAAGAATGCTCAAGTATAGCATACAATATCCTATCAACGCCGAAGGATGGCTCAATTACATGGGGTATAAACCTCTCTCCTCCCACAACCTCCTCCTCAATTTTAATCTCGTACGCATCTTTTGGTATTTTCACATTTTTTCCGTTAATTTCAATCTCCACATCTCCTTCTATATACTCCATATTCTCAAGCATTTCTGCAATCTTTTTTGCATCCTTCTTAAACATTGGACCTAAAATCTCCATTCTTGGACGCAGTTTTTTGATTTGTATTTTCTTTGGTTCCTTGAACCTCCGAATTGCAGTTAAGTCCTTTCCAGAATAGGTTGTGTGACTTTTTAGATCGTAATCACCCCTATCTGCTATGCCTGTAACCTCCACCCATCCAGAAGAGATTAGGATTTCACAATCCCAAGTATCCTGAGAATAATGGGCAAGTTCTTCCTTGAAATGCTGGCGAAATCTAACACGCTTTAAATCAATGCCTAGAGAATCTAGAAATTTTACTATTTTTGCCATGTAGTATGCAATGTGGGGATTCATAATTTTTCTCCCTATTGCCTCTTTTGGAGAGAGCTTTAATTCTTCTCCATTGCGAGTTAGAAGATGCAGTTCTACATCTTCAAAATCGTTCAAGATAGAGTCATCATATGGATCAACAAATAGTTCTATTTCAGCCATATTAAATTCTCTCAATCTTAAAAGTCCCTGTCTAGGACTTATCTCATTGCGAAATCCCTTACCTATTTGCGCCACTCCAAAGGGTAATTTTTCGCGATTTAATCGGTACATTATTGGAAAGTTGACAAATATGCCTTGTGCTGTTTCAGGTCTTAAAAATGCACGCTTATCTAAGCCAACTGTGGTGGAAAACATTAAATGAAAACTCTCTGGCTCAGTTAATTCTCCTCCACAATCTGGGCACCTTATGCCATACTCTTTTATTGCCTTTGATATGCCTTTTTTATCCAATTTTTCTGGATTCTCCACAACACCTTTTAAAAGCTCGTCTGCCCGGAACACATGCCCGCATTTTTTGCATCTAACCATATAATCTGCAAATTTTTCAGCATGGCCGGAGGCAATGTACATTAACTCTGGCCCTATATTGGGCCCGTCAAGCATTAGCAAACCATCCTTTATAACGAACTCTTCTTTCCATATCCTTAGAATATTTTCCTTGAGCATTGCTCCCAAAGGGCCGTAATCGTAGAATCCGCCTAAACCACCATAAATTTCATAGGCCTTCCAGTAAAAGCCCCTCCTCTTTGCAATCTCCATTATGCTTATGCGAGTATCACTCATAGTTTACACCCACTAGGGATGCTACTAAGTCACTATCGTAAATCATG
>WAKY01000138.1 GCA_015523135.1 Candidatus Aciduliprofundum sp. | reverse complement strand
GATTCTTTTCTATCAAGATGTGACAATTTAGCTCCCAAACCACATCCCAAAAATTTTCCAGCAAGAGCACCTAGGGTAAGGAGAATTACGAGCTCTAACATATACCAAGTCATTCCAAACTTAGATAGTACATTTCCGAGAGTAAGCCCAACATAACCAAAGAATAGGGGTGTAAAAAGTGCATGAGAGAAAGGTTCCAAATCATCCACAAGATCCTCGTACGCCACTCTCCTCCTTAACATTGGGCCTACCTTAGAGCCCCATTTTCCAATAATCAATCCCCCTATATAGGCACCTATTACTGCTTGTAAACCCACATATTGAGCAATTAATCCCAATAAAAGGGCAAAAAGTATGGTAAAAGTGAGCAATACTTTCTCTCTCTGAGGACCACTTCCAATCAGTTTGTCTATAACAGAGTATTTCTCTAAGAAATACGGAACAATCCATAGAAATATCAGAATGAATAATGCAACACCAAGAGATAGAATTAATAGAGATGAGAGTGTTACATTATTGCCCAAAGTTATAGAGCCCACTACGCCTATGAGAAAAACTGCAACAATATCATCTACAAAACTTGCACCCATTATTATTGCCTGTATTTCTTTAGAAGATTTGCTCTTCATCAGTATATTTGCGCATACTTCTACAGCGGTATTTGATAGGATCACCCCAATAAACAGAGATGCTTCAAAACTCACTCCAAAGAGATAAAGTATGGAAAAGATAATCATCATTGAAACTACGACTCCAAGCACACCAATTAATATGCTCTTGTACTTATGCTCACTGAAAGCCTTGAAATCTGTTAGTAGGCCTGAGAGGAGCATAATCATTATTATTCCAAACTGGGCAAAGAGACGCAAAATATCGTTGGGAACAATCAATCCCAATGCCAAGGGGCTTAAAATTATACCTCCTATAACCTCTCCTATCAAGCTTTGAAATTTGTACTTAACAAAAAGAAGGCCTAAAGCACGACCGAGAAAAATTAATAGAATTAAAGAGAAAAGGAAGCTATTTATGTCCATAGAATCACTGGATATAGTAATAATCCAGAGCCCTGTATTTGTTCTCTCTTCTCTTCTTCTCTAAGAAATGATATATAGTTGCATGCTTGCTTCCGCGAAGGAGCATCTCAATAGCTTTCTTTGCCGTTTCAATTTGGGTATAATCCCCGATTATTGCAACAGTGTATCCATAGACGGATATGGAAGCTCCACTCATTTCTTCTATTATTCTCCTAGTTTTTCCGTTCTTTCCTATAACTCTCCCTCTCAAAACCCTTATTCTATTCTCCCTCTTTCCTGTGAATTCTTTTATGTCTATAACTTCAAAGTAAACATCCTCGTTAAATATTCTCCAAGCCCTTTCAGGAGAGAAGCCACGCCCTACGGCCATAACAAAGTCCCTGGCTTTCAAAGCCATTAGAGGATCTCCAGAGGATTCATCAATAACAACATCTCCATCCTTTGAGTTTATACTCATTTTCACTCCTGATATCTCTTCCACTCTCTTTTTGACCTCTCCCTGCTTTCCTATGAGAGCTCCAACCCTTGACTTTGGAATCTTAACATACATCATTTAACTCACCCCGATCTCCTTGGCTAAATCCCTTACATCCATTTCTAATCCCAACTTCTTAAACACCCTAACCATATTCTTTAAATCTCTAAGCATAAGCTCATCTGCAAGGGGATGATCTAAGGGTACAGCTTGCGCTACATCTATTATATACGGCTTATCATTCCATATTAATATATTGTACTCGCTTAAATCCCCGTGCACCAACTTCGCTTTATACATTTTTTTCATCTCTTCAATTATCTCGTATGCTATATCCTTTTTAAGGCTTTCCATAATATCTTTCATAAGAGGTGCTGCCCTATTCTCATCTCCAACATAACTCATAACTAAGATGTTTTTCCATTTATCAATAGGCTCTGGCACATTTACCCCGTATTTTCTAAAATCTCTTAAATTTCTGAATTCTTTCTGTGCCCAAATAAAGATTATAGTATCTTTAGTTTTGTGTATGTGAGCAAACCTGTCATCTCCATCTATGAATCTTGAGAGCCCTTTATAATTGGCTGTTGTTATCCTATAAACTTTGATAGCCACATATCCATCTTTCCCAGTTCCTCTAAAGACATCTCCTTCTTTGCCTGTGGATATGGGGAACTCGACCTCATCTATCGTGCCCTTTTTTAGGAGTTTGTAGAATGCAAGAAGTGTTCTTTTATCAAAAATACCTTGATAAGTTTTCCTATCTTCCATACCTTTTTCTTTTCTCTCCTTCCTATAAGGCGCAATTTTTTCATAAAGGTAATCTTCCATATCTTCTCTCATTTCCCAAACACATCCAGAATCTCAGGAAGCTTATTGCTCTTACTTAAATGAGTTGCCTGAGTTCTCGTGTAGCGATAAATTACATCAGCCTTCTCATCCTGAAATTCCCAAGGCCTAATTATTACCAAATCCCCCTCCTTTATCCACATTCTTCTCTTTATCTTTCCAGGAATTCTTGCCATGCGAGACTTTCCATCTGCACACATAACGACCATTCTAGAGCCACCCAATATCTTGTCCACTATTGCAAACATCTCACCCTTATTTCGATCAGGCAATGGAACTCTAGTTACCTCTTCAGTCACAGAATATCACCAATCCACTATTATGCACACCGTATATAAATTTATCGCAATTATTTTTTGAAAAAAATAGAAATTAATGGAGCATTAAATCTTCATAAGCACTTAGGGCAGCCATCGCTCCTTGGCCAGCGGCTATTATTATCTGCCCTGCATAACCAGTCACATCCCCAGCTGCATATACCTTAGGTACATTTGTTCTCATTTTTAAATCCACTTTTATATAGCCCTTTTCATCAGTTTTTACTCCAAGATTCTTAGCAAGATCGCTTATTGGGATTAAGCCCACATATACAAATACGCCTTCAACTTCGACCTCCTTTGTCTCTCCAGTGTTTCTATCTTTATACACTACTTTCTCAACTTTATCCTTTCCCTCAATGGATGTAACTTGCACATTAGTGTAGTAAGGAATATTCCTTTCTTTTATTATATTCTCGTAGGCCTTCTCGCACATGAACCTTGGCATATATTCTAGCACAACAGGTTCAACGCCTATATCTTTTAGGTATATGGCAGCTATGGCGCCAGAGTTGCCGCCTCCTATAACAGCTACTTTCTTTCCCCTGTAAAAATAACCATCGCAGGTAACACAGTATGATACTCCTTTTCCAAACAATTCTTTCTCTCCTGGAACACCGAGAACCTTGTGCGTGGTTCCAGTTGCAAATATTATTGCCTTTGTTTTGTACTCTCCCTTCTCTGCCTTAATTACAAAGAGCCCTCCCTCTCTTTTTATCTCCTCCACCTCATTTCTCTCAGATATCTCCACGTAATTCATAGCATGCTCCTTGAACTCTTTAACAAGGTCTTCACCTTTTATTCCTATAAATCCTAAATAATTCTCCACATAGGGTGCCTCCTCTGCTAAACCGCCTGCATTGCCCTTGTCTATGATTATTGCCTCCAACCCCGCTCTCTTGGCGTATATTCCCGCACTTAGGCCTGCAGGTCCACCGCCTATTATTGCAAGGTCCACATCTTTGCTTTCCCTAGCTCCTGTGGGAAGCACCAACCCAAAATCCATAACCATCACCTCATCTTCTCATAGGCTTCAACAACATACTCAATATACTGCTCATCCGGATATGCACCTATGAATTGAACATCCTCGTTAATTACTATATGAGGCACGCTCATAACCTTCCACTTATCGGCCCACTCAGGAAATTCTAGAGCTTCTACCATCTCTCCGGTTATATTCTTGTTGAGTATTGCAAATCGGTGGGATGTCCTAACCGCTCTCGGGCAGTATGGGCATGTGGGCGTGACGAATATTTGAATTAGGATAGGCTTATCTATTTTCATCAGCTTTTCAAGAACTTCTTGGGAAACCTCTGCCATTCTCCTTGACACATCAATAATATCCTCAATCATTGAGGAAAATTCATATCCAGAAGGGAGACCCACATACCTTATTCTTCCCCCATATTTATCCTTATCCGTTATAACAACTGTTGGAGCATGCTCTAGCCCATATTCCTTTGATAGCTCGTCTCCTATGGTATGCTCCTCAAAGTGTATCTTTGGATGGAGCTCTGCAACTTCCTGTGAAATGGCAGAGGCTACACTGCAGTACTGACAGTTATCTCCTACAAATACGAGGATATACACATCTTCCTTCAAATTTTTATCAAACTCACCTTTTAAATATTTTTTATCCTTATCCTGTATGTATCCCATTTAAATCACCTTGTTTGGGTATACTGGTTTGTATAAAAATATTTGTGGTACAAAAGTGTGGAATTAAATTTTGGGAAAAATTTAAGAATTGTTTAATTAATGTAGTAAGGGTGATATTATGAAAAAAGTTGCTTTGGTTACTGGAGGAGATAGAGGTATTGGTAGAGCCATAAGCTTGGCACTTGCAAAAAAAGGATATGCCATTGCGATCAATTATAGAAAAAATAAAGATAAGGCTGAAGAAACAATGAAAATGATTGAAGAGATGGGTGGAAAGGCAATGATTGTGAAATTTGATGTAAGAAAAAGGGATGAAGTTAGAGAAGGAGTGAAAAGAATAATTGATGAGTTTGGTAGAATTGATGTCCTTGTAAACAATGCTGGAATATTGGGTAAGAATTCAAAATTTGAAGAAATTGATGATGATGACTGGGATAATGTTCTAAATACAAATCTCAAGGGTGCATTTATTGTAACGCAGGAAGTTACAAAGTATATGAAGAAGGGAAAAATTGTAAATATCGCATCCATAGCTGGAAGAAATGGAGGTACAGTAGGGGTGCATTATGCAGCCTCTAAAGCAGGAATAATTGGATTGACATTCGCTTTGGCATCTCAGCTAGCCCCCAATATTCTTGTAAACGGAGTAGCTCCAGGTCCTGTGGATACTGAGCTTCTAAGCGAAGAAAAGAAGAGAGAGCTATCAAAATTGACACCCCTTGGTAGAATAGCCAGACCTGAGGAAATTGCCCATGCTGTGATATTCTTAATTGAGAACGACTATGTTAACGGCACGATAATAGATATAAATGGTGGTAGATATATGCACTGAGAAAATTATTTACGGGGTAAAAATCTTTCAAATTTCGGCACTTTAAGAAGTGTAGAGCCTATAAAAATACCCTCTCTTTCTCATAAGCTCATCTAAAGAGCCAATTTCTGATATTTTTCCATTATCTACTACCACAATACTATCCACGTATCGTACGATAGAAAGGCGATGAGCTATTATTATGCTTGTCCTTCCCTTCATTAACTTGAGCATAGCATTTTGCACTAGTCTTTCTGTATTTAGATCAACACTAGAAAGGGCCTCGTCTAAAATTACCACATCTGGATCTTTAAGCATGGCCCTTGCAAGCGAGATTAGCTGTTTCTCTCCTACAGAGAGTAACTTTCCAGCTTCTCCTGCACTTGTTTCGTATCCTTTTGGAAGTTTCATTATAAAATTATGGACTCCAAGTTCTTTGCATACTTTAATAACTTCATCCTTGCTAGACTCTAAATTTGCCATACTTATGTTCTCCATAATAGTCCCCGGAAAGAGGTAGGTTTCTTGGGGGACATACCCTATTCTTCTCCTCAAACTTCTTCTACTTATCTCTCTCCCTTCAATTTCATCGTAAAAAATACCTCCTTTCGTGGGGTCGTAGAATCTCATAATTAAGTTTGCAATTGTAGTTTTTCCTGCTCCGGTCTTGCCTACTATGGCAATTTTAGAACCGCTTGGAATAATAAGATTGATGTTTTTGAGCACTGGTCTATCCTTCTCGTATTCAAACCATACATTGCAAAACTCTATACGCTCCTTTATTCTTCCTATATCAATACCCTCATAGTCCTCTATGTTCTTATCATCAATTACCTCGTATGTTCTCTCTAGGGCAGCTAAGGCAGATTGAAGACTATCGTACATACTTACTACATTATTTATTGGTCCGCGAAATCTCTGTGCATACTGGATAAATGCCACAACCACACCTATACTGACAGCTCCCAAGTATGCTTGATATCCCCCATACGCTATTACCACAATCACTGAAAGAAGACTTGCTATGTTCATCAATGGCCAGAATATACCCATATACACAGCTACACGCAAATACGCCTTTATTGTATCCATAGAAGCTTTTGAGAATTCCCTTTCTGCGTAATCCTCTTTACCGAATGCTCTTATTGTTTCCATCCCTGCCACACTCTCTTCCACCACACTGGAAATTTTTGCTATTTTCTCCCTTGTATCTCTATAGGCACTTCTCATCTTTCCCCCAAAGTATAGGGCAATAAGAGCCATAATAGGCACACTTGAAAGGGTTACTAATGTTAATTTAACATCTAAAAATAGCATTGCTATTATTATACCACTCAAGCTTAGCAAACTTCCAAGACCACCTAATAATCCAGAAACTAGAACATCGTTGATGATATTGGTATCGTTAATTATCCTTGACACAAGGTCTCCTGTGGACTTATCCTTGAAAAAGTCTAAGCTGGAAATAAGCATTTTATCATGCAACATTTTTCTTAAATTTCTTAGAACTTTCTGTCCAAAAACCTCTGTGTAAAATGTTTGAAGTGTTGCAAAAAGCCACTGACCAACTAGGGCTAAAAGATAGAGAATAGCTATAAACAGCAGCTGTGCATATTTGCCGGGAATAATATAGTTATCTATAGCCACGCTAAGGATGTACGGGGAAGCAATATTGGCTATGGCAGACCCTACTATGCTTATTACCACGATTGTTAGAGTTTTCTTTTCATATATTGCCTCTTTGATGAATCTCTTTAGGAGGGAGTATGAAGACTTACTTTTCATTTTTCCCTCCCTCCAAGCCCTCTGTCTTTTCATCTTTTATTATTTTTCCATCTTCTATTCCAATAACTCTATTTACCAATTTTGCTAGAGAAGGTCTCTGTGATACTATAACAGCAGTTTTTCCATTCAAAATATCTTTTAAATCCTCTACTAATATACTTTCTGTTCGAGCATCAAGATTTGAGACAGGATCATCTAAGAGTATTATTTTTGGATTAGAAAGCAAAGCTCTTGCAAGACCTATTCTTTGTCTCTCACCTCCCGAAAGAGTTACACCCTTCTCACCTACAATTGTTTCATAACCTTGTGGTAGAGAAGAAATGAATTCATGAATTTTTGCCGTCTTTGCAGCTTTGATTATATCTTCCATAGAGGCATCAGGATTTGCCAATGCTATGTTCTCTCTTATACTCCTGTTAAATATAAATGGCTCTTGGGAGACATAAGCAACAATTTTTCTAAGACTTTTATCCTTTATTTTCCTTACATCAACATCATCTATTGATACCTTTCCCCTTTCTGGCTTGTAAAATCTGGCAATAAGCTTTAAGATTGTACTTTTTCCAGAGCCCGGGGGACCAGTTATTAAAACTCTTTCTTCGGGATTTATTTTAAAGCTCAGTCCTCTAAGTGCTATTTTCCCAGTGTGATACCTTACCCATACATCTTTGAATTCTATCTTTCCTTTGGGATTCGTGATATCAACAGCGTCAGGGGCATCTACATTTTCTGGAGCTGAATCTATGACTTCAAATAGCCTAGAGGCTGCAGCGAGGCTTCTCTGTATATCCCCTATTGTAAATCCAAGAGCTCTTAAAGGCCACATCATAGTGAGCATATAAGTTAGAAAAGCCACAAGTTCTCCTACGGTCAGTGTGTTGCCTATGATAGCCATACTTCCATAGTAGAACATTATACTCATTGCTACTCCAAGTACCAAAAACGGAGCGTTACCATATAGTGCCGTTATCTTTGTAGCATCCACATTTAGGGAATACAAAGCATTATTTTCTTTAGAGAATTTATCTTTTATGTTCTCTTCAATTGATAAAGATTTTATTGTTTTTACTCCAGCAATTGATTGAGTTGCTATTGACGCTATCGTGCCTGTTTGATGTCTTACTTTATCGTATATTGGCCTGACTTTCATTGCATAGGTTGTGTTTAACGCCACTACAATAGCTATAGTTGCAAATGCTACAGCAGTTAGAATAATGCTCATTCCAATCATGTAGTAAAGAGAGATCCCGATTAGAAAAATAGAATAAATAAACATTCTAACGCGAAAAGATAGAAATCTAGTAATTCTCTCTGTATCATTTGTTATTCTACTTATTAGCTGTCCAGAGAAAGTTTTATCAAAGAAATCCATTCCCTGCCTTTGTATCGCCCTAAAAGTATCCATTCTCAAATGATATACTGCATACTGGGCAGATTTTATTAAGAGGTACCTTCCAGAAAAGCTAAAAATACCATTTAACACACCCACCAAGAGTATCAAAAGTGCATAATATATGGCTGCATTGTAATTACCTGTGCTTATACCCTCATCAATTGCATTTTTTATGAGAATAGGTATAATTCCACTCGTGTACGCCATAAGAACAACAATTAGCAATCCAACTAAGAAATGAATTGCATGGGCACGCAAATATATTAGGAGCCTGCCTAGTTGTCTCATTGAGCTCATTTAAAAATTTCCTCCCAATTAGTGGGTAAAGAGACTAAAAAATATAAAAGTATTCCCATCAATATTCAATATTATAAAATTTTAAATTGATAAGTGTACAAGTTGAAAATTGAATATTTTATGGATTAAATTTATCATATTAAACAAAAATTTTTTATATCCTTAAAGTTATATCCTTTTGGTGGTTTAAATGCCAGAAGATGTAGGAGTAAAACCACAAAAAAATCCCATCTGGCTATTTTTATAACTGTAATAGTTATAGTAATAGTTATAGGCGCTATTATTGGCTACCTTATGATAGCTAATGGAAACAACGGAAATAATGGGTCTATTTTCAGTAAACCAAAAGTGACAGTCACCGCGGTTAACCTTGAAATCAAATATGAAGGAGCAACAAGTGGTTATCTCGGACCTGATTCTCAATCGTTAAATGGCTTTACCACTGATGGGGGATCAACATATACATATTCTATTTATCTCAAAAGTTCTGCGATTCTCCTTAAGCATGAAATTACGGAAGTTCTTGTGAATACCCCTGGTTTTTCTGTGATCAGTGTTAGTCCTTCCTTACCTTATACATTTGGTCCAGACTCTACATTTACTATAACTATAACGCTAGAGGTTCCATCAGATTCATACACGGGGACTCTTGATATTGTAATAATAACCTCTTAAGTAATATTATAATACTTCTTTTTTATTTTCTATCTCTATTTTTGCTCATCTTTTTAGGGAGACAAATTTAAAGTTGGCATACTGATAAATGACTTAGAGTTTATAAGGAGTAAAACAATACCCAAATATGTCAATAAAGGTTCTTCTCACAGGGTACGAGCCATTTGGAGGACATAAGAAGAATTCCACAATGGATATAGTAGCGGCTCTTGAAGGAAAGAAAATAAAAAATGCAGAGGTGTATGGAAAAATTTTGCCTGTTTCTGTAAAGCGGGCAGGCCCAGAGATTGATAAGGTTTTAGACGAATTGAAGTCTGATATAGTTATAAGCTTGGGACTTGCACCTACATATACAAGCATAACAGTAGAGCGAGTGGGTTTGAATTTGGTTGATGCAAGAATACCTGATAATGATGGAGAAAAACCTATAGACATGCCCATTGTTGAAGGAGCACCCTTGGCCTATCTTTCCACATTGCCAACAAGAGAAATAGTTGAAGAATTGAAGAGAAAAGGTATCCCTGCAGTTCTATCTTACAGCGCAGGTACCTATCTTTGCAATTACGCGCTTTTCAAGGTTTTACATTATGCATCCGAGCATGGTTATCCCAAGAGTGCAGGATTTATTCATATTCCCTACACTCCAGATCAGGTGGTGGGTAAGTATTTCTTGCTTGGTAAGAGCACTCCAAGTATGTGCTTAGATATGGAAATAGAAGCTGTAAGAATTGCCATAAAGGTAGCAGTGGATAAACTTGCCTAAACGGATTATTTCTCTCTTAATTTTTAATCTCTTTTATTTCAGTTAAAAATCAAGGGCTTAGATTTAGATAAAAAGTTTTATAAGTATACCCAGGATTTTTCAAGTGCTTACAGATCACGATGACACACCCTCCCCCTTCTTTTTATTTTGGAAAGTTTTTAATCTCTTAATGGAATGTGGCTTTAATGAGCATAGCTGAAAATGTAATGAATATATTGAAAGAATTGCCTCCGGGGGTTCGCCTATTGGCGGCAACGAAATCAAGAAGTGTTGATGAGATTTTAGAAGCCATAAATGCAGGAGTTGACTTGATAGGGGAGAATTATGTTCAAGAAGCTTTAAAGAAGTATGAAAAAATAGGAAAAAAGGTTGAATGGCACTTTATTGGGCATTTACAGAAGAATAAAGTAAAAAAAGCTTTGCAAATCTTTGATGTTATTGAGACAGTTGATAATGTTGAGCTTGCAAAAGAGATAGATAAAAGAGCAAAAAATATGGATAAAATTGCATTTGTTATGATT
This sequence comes from Candidatus Aciduliprofundum sp., assembly GCA_015523135.1. Classification (GTDB taxonomy): domain Archaea; phylum Thermoplasmatota; class Thermoplasmata; order Thermoplasmatales; family Aciduliprofundaceae; genus Aciduliprofundum. The sequence continues at coordinate 208 of WAKY01000138.1, read as the reverse complement.
GAAATAAATTCTGCCAAAGAGCCTCAGAAAGCAGGAGTTATGCCAGAAGATGCAATAGATTTGGCGGATGAAATATACTCATTTGAGCACTTGCAGCTCATTGGTGTGATGACAATGGGGCCTGTAGTGGATAAGCCAGAGGATATAAGGCCCTATTTTCATAAAACTAAGGAAATATTTGATGAACTGCGATATATTTATGGAGATG
>WAKY01000137.1 GCA_015523135.1 Candidatus Aciduliprofundum sp. | reverse complement strand
TTGAGAATATCTCTTATTATCCCCCCAACTCCAGTGGCTGCGCCTCCATAGGGTTCTACAGCGCTTGGATGATTGTGACTCTCTATTTTGAAAACATAAGCGTAATCTTCATTGAATTCAACCACGCCTGCATCATCTTGCATGACTATTAGGGCATGCTTGGACGGTATGCCAAATATGTACTTGCGGAGCACGGGCTTGGATGATTTGTAAGAGCAATGCTCACTCCATCCCTGCGCTATGGCATGTATTTCAATATCTGTGGGATTTCTTCCAAGAGAGACAAAAAAATTCTGCAGTTTTTTCATTTCTTTTAAGCTCAAAGCTAATCCCATACTCTCGTTTATCTCCTCAAGCTCCTCATCGCTAGCATTTAAAATATCAATCTCATAAACCTTTGGAGCAATCTCCTTGGCTTTCATATCTCCTCAACCCTAACTTCATAATCGTGTATGATGGGATTCACAAAGAGCTTTTTTATCATCTCTTCCACTTTTTTCTTCCCTTCTTCCAATGGCAAATCAAGGTATATTTCGTATAGCTTTGCCACCTTAACCTCTTTTATTCCTTCAAAATTTAAGAGCTCTAAACTATGCTTTATTGTCTTTCCCTCAGGATCATCCACACCCTCTTTGAGCTTTACAATTATCGTGGCTTTAAGCATATTTGCTATATGTGAAAGTTGTACTTAACTCTTTTAGAAAGGTTTAATTACCTTACCAATTTACGGAATCTGTGGTAAAAATGTATGTGGTGTTCAAATTCAAGGGAGAGGATGCGAAGATGCGAGAGATTTACCAGGATGATTTGATTGGAAGGCAAACTATAATCAAGAGAGATGCAAGGTCTTTGGGATTGGATGAAAATGAAATTTATATGTTTGTAGAGGGCTCTTCCGATGCCATAGAGAAAGCAAAGGAGATTGCAGGTGAGTTTATAATTGAAGGCGAAGAAGCGGAAAAAATATACAAGAGAATAAAAGAAAGTGAGGAAGAAGCGTCCTTGGGCATGGGGGCAATATTTGGATGATGCACTTAATTCTTGCAGATTCCGAGCTTGAGCTCGTGCCTCAGGCCATTCAAGGGCATCCTGCAGTTGTAAAGCATGCAAATATTAGAAAGAAAAAACCCTCGCATATATTACTTGATTCTACCTATCACCATCAGGCTATAAGAAGCAAGTATGCAGCCGAGGCGGAGAGAAGGGGAAGGCCAGATATTGTTCACTTCTTCCTTATGAATGCTCAGGAATCTGTATTGAATTATGAAGGAAAGTTGAGGGTTTATGTGCACACTAGAAACAACGAGGTTATTCGCATCTCTCCAAAGACAAGATTGCCCAAATCCTACAACAGATTTGTTGGGTTAATGGAGCATGTGTTTCAGAACAAGTATGTGCCGGATAAGGAGAATCCATTGCTCACATTGGAAAAGATGAGCTTGCATGCCTTGGTGGAGGAAATTGGAAATAAAGCCATAGTGCTCTCAGAGAGAGGAAAAAAAGTTAATTTGAAAGAATACCATATTCCCGAGGATATCACAGTAATAATTGGTGGTTTTCCAAGTGGGGATTTTTTGAGCAATGTGAATTTTGCCGATGAAATTATATCTATTTATGATGGTACATTGATGGCATGGGTTGCCGCGTATGAAATAATAGCAAGATACGAAAATTTGTATCTTTAAGGAAAATTTTTATCTCACAATCCCATATATGAACAATGCCAAGTTTGATAAAGAAAAGAAGTGGAGATTACGTGCTTTACGATAGAAGGAGAATAGCAAATGCCATAAAAAAAGCGTTCTTGGAAACGGGAGAAGTGGATAATCCAGAAGAGGTTGCCGAGGAATTATCAAAGATTGTTGAAGAGAGAATAAAGAAATACGAGATACCATCTGTGGAGCAAATTCAAGACGAGGTTGAAAAGCTGCTCATGGAGAAGAAGTACACAAAAACTGCCAAGGCATACATAGTTTACCGCGAAACAAGAAAGAAGGTGCGAGAAGCTAAGAAGATACTAGGAGTGGAGGATGATCTCAAGTTAACTGTGAATGCTGTGAAAGTCCTAGAGGCAAGGTACCTGCTCAAGGATGAGAAAGGCAATGTTATTGAAACCCCGAGGCAAATGTTTTACCGTGCAGCAAGATATATAGCTCTTGTGGATGCATTATATTTTGACGAAGTTTTTGATTTGAGCGGGAAGCAAAAGAGAAGAAATGAGATTTTCTCGGGAAAGAGTAATTTGAGCGTTTATGAGATGGAGATGCTTAAGAGGGCCTACAGGAGATTAAATTTCAAAGGGCATATGAAGGTTGATTTCTCAGAATTTATGCGAATTTTGAATGATAAATGGAGCATTATAGAAGAGCAAATTAAGGAATTCTATTCTCTCATGGTAAATCGTTATTTCATACCAAATTCCCCAACCCTCATGAACTCCAATACTCGCTTAGGACAGCTAAGTGCGTGCTTTGTGATACCAGTGCCAGATAGCATAGATGGGATATTCAACGCGGTGAAGTATGCGGCAATGATACACAAGAGTGGAGGAGGCACGGGCTTCTCCTTCTCACGCTTGCGTCCAAAGGGAGACATAGTGGCAAGCACGATGGGCGTGGCCTCAGGGCCACTATCATTTATGCGAGTATTTGATGTAGCCACGGATGTGATAAAGCAGGGAGGAAAGAGAAGAGGAGCGAATATGGGAGTGCTAAGGGTAGATCATCCAGACATAATAGAGTTCATAACATCCAAGGACTCTGAGAACAAGGTGCTGAGCAACTTCAACATAAGTGTAGCTGTGACTGATGAATTCATGGAAGCATTGCTCAACGATGATTACTATCCACTTCGCAATCCTAGAAATGGGGAGGAAGTGAAGTGGATAAAGGCTAGGCAGGTATGGGATTTGATAATCACGCAAGCATGGAAGACAGGGGACCCGGGAGTGATATTCATAGATGAGGTAAATAGAAGACATTCAGTCAAGCATTTAGGAGAGATAGAAAGCACAAATCCATGCGGTGAGCAACCCTTATTGCCATACGAATCCTG
>WAKY01000136.1 GCA_015523135.1 Candidatus Aciduliprofundum sp. | reverse complement strand
CCATATTTTTTATTGTTAGAGTGTACGTGCCATTTAAATATCCTAATCTTTTTATCATTTGATTTGAGACATTTCCTTCTGCTATAATGTCACTGGAATTGCTAAAGGAGTAGTATATCCTATGGGAGGTATGCATTGTTATAGTATAATTCCCGGGAGGTAAATTGTAGGTAATATTTTTCTCCCCGGTTCCAGGTATACTTATTGTCTCAACTCCCATATGGGATACGCTTATCGCATATATGCCTGCAGATGCAAGGATAAATATAATGCCTATAACAATCAAAGTTTTCTCACGCTGCATTTCTCACACCTCTTTCTTTTCTCCATCTGTATACTATGTATCCTATGGGCACGAATGCTGCTATAAATGTTAGAATCAAAAAGTATGTAGTTGCAATTGCTCCTTTAAAACCCCCAGATACATTGTAGAAGTAAATCCATAAAAAGGTTGCCATGAGGATGAAGAAGACTATATTCAAGCTTAATATTGATCCTTTAAATACAGTGTCTCTCCCTATTTTCATAACCCCAGAATGAAGGGACACAGGATACTTCTTCCCAGCATAGATTATGAAGTATAGTACTGCAAGATATGCAGCGGAAAAAATGAGATAAGTGGTATTAAAATCATTTTTACTTGACCAGCCATTTGGATTTCCAGCGGCATCAAAATGCACTGCCAATTTAGTTGGTAATGAGGGATAAGCTATAAGCATCATGAGGAGGAGAATTAGGAAAAGAATAACTCCAAGGTATTTCCACACGAATGTAGTTTCCAAGGGTTTAATTGGCTTAACAGGTCCTTTTACTTCAACTCTCTCCTCTTCAAGCTTGTGAGATGCATAGATTATTCCAGCTATCGAGATTATGACAAGCGGAACTATTAGAGCTACTATGTAGTATGCAAGGTTGTCCAAGAAGATGAAAGGGAATAGAGATAATGCATGGAGGGTCATAAGAATCCCTGCAAATCTGTTTGTTTTATTCCACACATTTCTGCTTGAGAATGAGTATCCTATACGAAACCCAAAGTAAGGATTTGGTCCTATTCTTGGTGCTAATAATAATACAAGGAGTGCAGCTATCAAGTATATTACATTGATTATCAAGAGGAATGCAATCAATCCATTCATTCTTTCACCTCCAAAATATTTTTTGCAAGAATTTCAAGCTCTCTATAATCTTCCATCAACTCCTTCAAAAGTTTCTTTCCTTCATCTGTGAGAGCATAGTATTTTCTTGGGACTCCAGAGCCAGTTGTGGCCCAAAAACTCCTCAAAATTTTGTGCCTATCCAGATAGCGCAAAACGGGATAAACGGTTGCATCCTTCATTTTTATTTTCCCATTGCTCTTTTTCTCTATATATTTTATTATCTCATACCCATATGTCTCGCCTAGAGCATCCACGCTCTTTAGTATGAACAATGTGTATAGGCCAGAACGAAGCTCTCTGTTTACCTTCTCCCTTATTCCCATGCTCTCACCTTATACCTAACAGTGTTATATATGTAATCCTGTTATATAAATTTTTCCCTTTGAGTTGCATAAAATCTCAGAGTAGAAGGTGTTTTATATGTTGTTTCCATTGCCCATACAATAATTTCAATGGTGGAAAAAATGAGTAAGTATGATGCCAAGGCAATTCAAATTTTGGAAGATGCTCAGGCTGTTCGTAAGAGACCGGGCATGTATATAGGGAGCACAGATGAACGTGGCTTGCACCATTTGATTTATGAAGTGGTGGATAACAGCATTGATGAAGCCCTAGCTGGCTATTGCTCACATATAAGCGTTATAATTCACAAAGATGGGAGTGTGAGTGTTGAGGATGATGGTCGCGGCATACCTGTGGATATACATCCTAAGAGGGGAAAGAGTGCTCTTGAAGTTGTAATGACCGTTTTGCATGCGGGAGCCAAATTTGATAAAAAGGCTTATCGCATAACGGGAGGGTTGCACGGAGTAGGCATTCATGTTGTGAATTTCTTATCAGAGTGGTTAAAGGCGTACATAAAGAGAGATGGAAAAATATATTTTCAATGGTATGAGAGGGGAAAGCCCCAGTGCGATGTTCATGTTGTAGGCAAGATAGAAAATGGGAATTTTGTTTGGACGGAAGATGGGCATGATGAGAGATTCAAATACAGTCGAGGAACATACATAAGATTCAAGCCAGACCCAGAGATATTTGAAACTACAGAATTCAAGTACAGTATTGTGAAGAAAAAGTTGAGAGATTTAGCATTTCTCAACAAAGGTGTTGAGATAACTCTAGAGGATGAGAGAACGGGGAATAAAGAGGTTTTCAAATATGATGGAGGAATAGTTGAGTTTGTTAAATTCTTAAATGAGGGCTATAACCCAATACACAGAGATGTTGTTTATGGTAAGGATGAGCAGGATGGCATAATAGTTGAATTTGCTTTGCAGTACAATGATAGCACATCTGAAAATTTATTAGCTTTTGTCAATACTATTCATACAGTGGAGGGGGGAACCCATGTATCAGGATTTAGAAGTGCCTTAACAAAGGTAATTAACGATTTTGCAAAGAGCAGAAATATGCTCAAGGGTGTGGATTCATTGCAGGGAGAGGATGTGCGCGAGGGTCTAACAGCTGTTATACATATTAAACATCCAAATCCCCAGTTTGAAGGTCAAACTAAGGCAAAATTAGGAAATAGCGAAGTGAAGGGTGTTGTGTTTTCAATAGTGAATAAGATATTAAGCACTTATTTTGAAGAGCATCCAGATGTGGCCACAAACATTGTATCAAAGGCAATTGCTGCAGCAAGGGCTAGGATAGCCGCTAGGAAAGCTAGGGAATTAGCTAGAAGAAAGGGCTATTTGGAATCTCTTGACCTTCCTGGAAAGCTTGCAGACTGCACCGAGGAGAATCCTAAGAAGGCAGAGTTGTTCATAGTTGAAGGTGACTCAGCAGGTGGCTCTGCAAAACAGGCAAGGGATAGACATTTCCAAGCTATACTTCCATTACGAGGCAAAATATTAAATGTGGAGAAGGCGAGGATTGATAAAGTTTTCAAAAACAATGAAATTCGCGCTTTAATATCTGCCATAGGCACTGGTGTGCGTGAAGATTTTGATTATTCTAAATTGAGATATGGAAAGATAATCATAATGACAGATGCGGATGTTGATGGTGCCCATATTCGCACTCTTCTTCTAACATTCTTCTATCGTTATATGCCTGAATTGATTGAGAAGGGCCATATTTACATTGCTCAGGCCCCTCTTTACAGAATCCAGAAGGGAAAGGATATTTACTATGTGTACAGCGATGAGGAGAAGGATGAAAAGCTAAAAGAATTGGGAAATGCATCTGTACAAAGATTCAAAGGCCTTGGCGAGATGAATCCTCAGCAGCTTTGGGATACAACAATGAATCCAGACACAAGGAGGTTGATAAGGGTTAATATTGAAGATGCTGCAGAAGCTGATAGATTATTTTCAATTCTTATGGGTGAGCAGGTTGAGCCTCGCAGGGAATTTATAATTCAGCATGCTAAGGAAGTAATGAATATTGACATATGAGGTGAAATTATGAAGATTCAAGAAAGGGCAATTGATGAGGAGATGAAGAATTCTTATATGGATTATGCAATGAGTGTAATAGTATCTCGCGCTTTACCAGATGTTAGGGACGGATTAAAGCCTGTGCATCGCAGGATTCTTTATGGGATGTACGAACTAGGATTGCATTATAATAAGCCATACAAGAAGAGTGCTAGAATTGTGGGAGAAGTAATGGGTAAGTACCATCCTCACGGAGATCAGGCCATATACAACACTCTTGCTAGAATGGCCCAGGATTTCTCAATGCGCTATCCCCTTGTAGATGGCCAAGGAAATTTTGGGAGCATTGACGGGGATTCTCCTGCAGCTATGCGATACACAGAAGCTAGACTCGCAAAAATTGCAGAAGAGATGCTAAAGGATATAGATATGGAAACTGTTGATTTTATGCCCAACTTTGATGGGACTTTGAAAGAGCCAGTTGTGCTTCCTGCAAGAATACCAAATCTTTTGATAAATGGCTCCTCTGGCATTGCTGTTGGAATGGCCACAAATATGCCTTCCCATAATCTTTCAGAGATAGTTGATGCTTTGATTTATCTCATAGATCATCCTGAGGCGGATGTGGATGAACTTTTAAAATTTGTAAAAGGTCCCGATTTTCCAACTGGAGGTACGATAATTGGTTATCAAGGTCTTGTGGATGCATATCGTAATGGGAAGGGGAAGATAAAGGTTCGTGCTAAGTATGAAGTTAAGGATGATAGAATAATAATAAAAGAAATCCCATATGAGGTAAATAAGAGTATGCTTTTAAAGAAGATTGCCTCATTGGTTAGGGAGGATAAGCTTAGTGGCATATCTGATTTAAAGGATGAAAGCGATAGAGAAGGAATAAGAATTGTGATAAAAGTAAAAAGAGATATGAATCCCGAGATTGTAATTAATCAACTCCTTGAACATACTGATTTGGAAGTTACCTATGGGATAATAAATTTGGTTCTAGTGGATGGTGTGCCAAGGATTTTGAATTTAAAGGAGCTAATGAGTGAGTATTTAAAGCACAGAATGGATGTCCTTGTTCGCAAATTGAATTATCAGCTCAGGAAGGCGAAAGAGAGGAAGCACATTGTTGAAGGTCTTGTTAAGGCACTTGATATGATAGACGAGGTTATAGCAACCATAAAAGCGTCTAAGGATGTAAAAGAAGCTACAGATAATCTTATTTCTCTTGGATTTTCAGAGCTTCAAGCTAAGGCAATTCTAGATATGCGCCTTCAAAAATTAACCTCTATGGAGATTGATGCATTAATTGAAGAGAACAAAAAATTGGAGAAGGATATTGAGGATATGGAATCTCTCCTTGCAAGCGAGGAAAAGAGATACGGAGTTATTAAAGAAGAGCTTTTGGAGATAAAGAATTTATATGGAGATAAAAGGAGAACCGATATTTATAAAGGCTCAATTGAGAGCAGGGACATAGAGGATTTGATACCTAATGATGAAGCAGTTATAATCCTCACGGAAAAGGGATATATAAGGAGATTAAAAGTTGATGAATATAGGGCTCAAGGAAGGGGAGGTAAGGGAGTTATGATAAATTACGGAGAAGGGGATTTGCCTAAGGACATTATAACCGCAAATCTCCATGATTACCTAATGTTTTTCACGAAGAATGGCCGAGTTTACTGGCTTAAGGCGTACGAGGTGCCTGAAGGAACGAGGAGAAGTCGCGGAAGAGCGTTGATAAACATCATACCAAAACTTGGAAGTGATGTGATTAGTATGCTCTCCCTCAATGATTTCTCAGGATATCTATTTTTCATAACGAAGAAGGGTATAGTGAAGAGAACAGCACTAGAGGAGTTTTCAAATCCAAGAAGTACAGGAATTAGGGCGATAATCTTTGATGAGGATGATGAGCTTGTTGATGTAAAAATTACCCATGGGGGAGAGGATATATTCCTATTCACTAAGTATGGAAAGGCAATAAGATTCAGCGAAGATGATGTTCGTGTAATGGGTAGAGCAGCTAGGGGTGTTATAGGTATAAAGTTGCAAGATGGGGATGAAGTTATTTCTTCTGCTGTGGAATCTGAGGGACCCTATGTATTTTCCGTATTAAGCACTGGGCATGGAAAGAGAACTCCAATAGGAGAGTACCGCAGAATAAGGAGAGGTGGAATGGGAGTTAGAAACATAAGCATAAGAAATGCAACTGTTGTAAAAAGCTTGCTAACAACTGAGGATGATGAAGCACTACTCCTTACAAAGAATGGAATGAGTATAAGGATAAAGGTGATAGACGTTTCAGTTATGGGTAGAAATGCAAGGGGGGTTAAGCTTATAAAATTAGAAGAAGGAGATGAGGTTGTAAATGTAGCAAAGCTCTAATTGTTTATGGAGTAATCCCACAGATAATCCTCATAATCTACAATTTTTTTCCATCTTTCTTTGCATTGGCAATTTAGATTTTCAATGGCTGCCAAATCTTGAGTCAGAGAGAACTTTTCTATGGCTTTAAGGACCTTCTCATCGCATTTGCCGCAGTTATGAGCACCCCTATTTTTCCCTCCGGCAGTGGGAAATGATACCACATCCACATCCAAATTGGCAGTTCTTTTTAAAACTTCCACCACACTCCATAGCCAAGGTGCCCTATACTCTCCCATGCGCCACAGATATTCCACAAGCGTATAATTCTGTATGTTCATGGGATTTACAGATACAACTTCAGAATATTGGGAAGCGAATTTCACAGAGTATATTGCCTCTTCAATTGCCTGCCTCTCGCCCATAAATGGAGGTTTCAAAAGGATGTAAGTTTTTATAGGTATATCAAAATCCTTCAAAATTTCAGCAGCCCTTACATAATCTTCCACCTTAAACCCCTTGTTTATTCTCTTTATTAAAGTTTCATTATTGGCACTCTCAAGCCCCAGGGCAACCATTATATTCCCCCTTTCTGCAAATTCCTTTGCCTTCTCCCTTGTCACATACTCTGGCCTACTCTCCACGATTATCCTCTTTGCCGATGAGAACTTATCGTATAATGCGTTTTGAATCTTAGGAGGGACTTCCCAATCATCCAAGAAAGAGCCGGAGGTGAATACTTTTACAACCTCTTCATTTCTATATTTTTCAAAGGCCTCGTTAATTTGATTTATCAAATCTTCCTCCTTCATTCTTGGATTTGTATCGTTGAAATATCCGCACATGGAGCATCCAGAGTGATATGCCCATCTGCAGCCCTTGGTGCGTAGAATTATAACAAAAGAATCAACAATCTTTCCTTGAAACCTATCCTTCTCACTCCACACGGAGATTAGATTTCTTTTATCCTCTCTCTTTGCTCTTTTTCGCAACTCTCTAATGAATTTTTGAAGCTTGTCCATTGAAGGAAGATTGGGAAATAACATAAAAACTTATTTACACAAAACTATTTACTCTTATGGAGATCCTTTTAATCTCATGGAATGTGAATGGTATTCGTGCTTGTGTGCGCAACGGCTTTCTTGATTTCTTGGAAAAGTACAAGCCAGATATCTTGGCTTTGCAAGAGATAAAAGCCACCGAGGATAGTGTGCCCATGGAAGTTCGTTACTATCCAGATTACCACAAATATTGGAACCCCGCAAAAAAGAAAGGTTATGCAGGTACAGCGTTATTCACAAAGATTGAACCCTTAAAAGTTACATTTGGAATAGGTAATGATGATTTTGATTCTGAGGGGAGAGTTATAACTGCAGAGTATGAAAAATTTTATCTTGTGAATGCATACTTTCCAAATTCCCAGCATGGATTAACTCGCTTAGATTTCAAGATTGAGTTTGATAAATTAATTCACTCTTATCTCAACGAATTGAGAAAGAAAAAACCAGTAATTCTATGTGGAGATTTCAATGTTGCCCATAAAGAGATAGATTTAGCAAATCCAAAACAAAATGAAAAAAATGCTGGCTTCACTCCTCAAGAGCGTGCTTGGATGGATGAATTCTTGCAGGATGGGTATATTGACACATTTAGGATGTTTACAAAGGAAGGAGGGCATTATACTTGGTGGACATATAGGTTTAAGGCAAGAGAGAGGAATATAGGATGGCGTGTAGATTATTTTATTGTGAGTGAAGAATTAAAGGATAAAGTGAAAAAATCATGGATTATGAGCGAAGTTTATGGTTCAGACCATGCGCCAATTGCCATGCTCATCGATATTTAAAGTTCTTTGTAAAGGGGAGATTTTATAACTCTTAAATTTAACTCGGTGTCGCTCAAATTGCAGATTTCATCAAGCAATTTATTTAAGATATCTTCAACATCCTTTGGTAAATTTACAGGTATATCTTCTTTGAGAATCAAATATCCATATGGCTTTGCCTGTACTTTTTCAACAGGTAATTCTTTTATTATCTCTGCTAATTTGTTGCTTGTAAATCCATACTCTGTTTTTTCATAGTCGAGAGAGGTTAGCTTTTTCCCCGTATTTTTTATGTATTCCATATCAAGAAGTGCCAGTATTCTACTTATGTGAAATGTGTGCAACCCATCACATTCTTTTAGCAAATACACAATAAGGTCCTTCTCAATCATTTAACCACCCCCTAACTATTTGGGTAATTTTCTTTATCTCCTTACTTGCAGGGGAATCTGGAGCGTATTCTACTAAAGGTTTCATATTTGCTAATGATTTGGGAATGGATGGATCGTAAGGGATGCGTCCTATTATCTCAACATTATTCTCTTTGGCAAATTCTTCAATTCCTGTGTATCCAGGATTCATTCCATCCTTGTTTATTATTATGTAAGATGGAATTCTGAAATGCTGTGCGAGCCAGTGAACTCTTTTTAAATCGCTCAAGCTTGATGGTGTTGGCTCTGCGATTAAAATTGCCTTATTAGCTCCGCTCAATGAGGCGATGACTTGACATCCTATACCTGCAGCAGAGTCCACAATAACATGATTTGCCAACCCTTTCTTTACCCATTCTTTAGCTATGTTTTTCTCCTCCGTTACTAACTTTCCACTATTTGGCTTGCCCACATCAAGCTCTGCACTTACCAATGGCCCATATTTTGTGTTTGCAGTTCTAATCCAACCAGAAACGGTATCACTTATGATTATTGCATCTTCAACTGGACAAACTGCTTTGCATGCTCCGCAACCTTCACATAAGTATTCTTTTATTTTATGTTGACCATTCTCTATATAAATGGCTTCATAAACGCAAATATTATCACATACTCCGCAGTTTATACACTTATCGGTTATTGTTGCGCTCTTTGCAGATATAACATCCTTTTCAGAATCCCATTTTTCAACATTTAATACAAGATGTAGATTTGGAGCTTCAGCATCTGCATCAACAGCTGCGATTTTCAGGTCTTTGAGAAGAGAAATTAAGGAGCCAGTAAAAGTGCTCTTCCCAACACCCCCTTTCCCGCTGGCTATTACAATTTCCATTTAGAACACCTCCTCAATGCGCTTTGTAATATCTTCAAATATTTTTGTAGCTCTGCTATCTGGGAATTTTTCCACTACGGGCACACCACTCACATAGCTCTTCAATATCTCCTCAAGCATGGGTATCTCTGCTATTATCTCAGCATCGTATTTTTTTAATATCTCATCATGGGAAATAGTACTAATATCGCTGCGATTTATAACTACCCAAGCCTTTAGTTTCAATTTTTTAAGAAGTTTTAGGATCATCTCTAAATCATGTCTGCCTAGGGGAGTTGGCTCTGTTACTGTTATAACTATATCTGAATCTTCTATGGCAGCCGCCACATGATTTCCTGTTCCCGGCATGGTATCAAAGAGGTATATGTTTGCGTCAATGTTCATAGCTCTTTGTCTTGCTGCGAGAACTGTGGGATAAGAGCGCTCTTCACCCTCAGCAAGAACTCCAGTAACAAGCTCTAGATTATCTCTAACTTTTGTTCTGTATGTATGGCCTACGAGGCGATAATCGTCAAGGATAGCACCTTCCACGGGGCATACTAACTGGCAGGTGCGACACCCAGAGCATAGGGTTGGCATCAAGAATGGATAGCCTTCTTTAAACTGTAAAATAGCATTTTCGGAGCAATTTTGAACACATAACCCACACTTTGTGCATTTGCTGTAATCAAATTTTGGCTTGAATAGTTTTACTTCTTCTTCATTTTCAAGCTTTGCTGAGAGAAGAATATGGTCATTAGGACATTCTACATCGGCATCCACAAACACAACCTTGTGCTTTTTTGATAAAAGCAGTGCTAAATTTGTAGCTACTGTACTCTTTCCAGTTCCACCTTTTCCGCCGGTGACTGTAATTTTCATGGTTATCACCAGCCGCCACGGCCGTATCCTCTTCCCATTCCACGCCCTCTACCACGGCCCATACCTCTACCCATGCCACCTCCTGGCCCCATACCTCCCATACCGGGACCCCCAGAGGATTGGGCAAGTGGTAGCTCACCTTGGATATACATATTAATTGCGTCTCGAACTTTCACAGCCGGAGAAGTGTACATTTTGACACCTCCCATTGTTAAAACTTGGGCAGAATTTGGACCTATTGCACCCGCAATTGCCACTTCGCAACCTTCATTGACTACTGCTTGTCCTGCTAGCATACCTGCACCGCTTGCAGCCGATGCTCCTGGATTTGGTATCACATAAACATTTTTTATGGAATTTCCTTCAATTTCCACTACTGTGAACGTGGGGCATCTTCCAAACTGCATACTCACCGTATCTTCAAGCCCACCATTTGAGTTTGATGCTACACATATTTTCATTCGGCTCACCTAAATGGCGATATGTCCTAAGTTTATAAACCTTATTGGATATTTTTGTGTATTCTGAAAAATTTAAATACTCTTTTCCTTTCCTCCTCATAATGAGAAAATTAGTGATCGCATTGGTTATGGTATTTCTACTCATCGCCTCATCCGCAACTGTTATGGGGGCTGATAATAAGAATAAGTACCCCACAATAACGGTCATATTCTCGGATGGAAAAGTTTATGATATAACTGGCAAGATGTGGGCAACTACCATAATACCCTATGTTGAAGGAAGAATAAAAGATTACAAATGGGAGCAAAATCCAGATATGGCTCAGTACATATTTTTCGATAAAGCTTTGAAAGGATTGAACCCTTATGGCCTTGATTTTATAAAGGTTGTAGAAGAATCCACATATGAGCAGTTTCAGCATAATGTTTTCATTCCTCTTTCTAACGCTTTGAATAAAACAGCTAATTTAGATTCGGACCATGATGGATACACAAATATTGTGGAACTTAACAATGGAACCCTGCCAGGATTTGCAGATAGTCATCCAGGGATGAATAAGAAAACATACTGGGAACAGTATGGGGGATATATTATAATTGGAGTTTTAATGCTTTCTGTGTTCGTTCTTTACTTTGTTTTTAATAGAGAAAGTGAGAGTGAAAAAAGTTAAAAATAAACCCACTTTCTTTCAATTCTTTTGAAATTGTAAAATGTTAGAAATATCATAAATGCTGCCGTAATTGCCACTGTTATTATTGAATAAATTGATATTTCAAATGTACCTATTACGAGAATCATTCCGGGAATTATGCTATATGCGCTAAATTTTAAAACAATTCCAGGATTGAAGAGCAAGCTGGTTATTTTTGGACCTGCTATATAGGCAGTTATGGAGAGAAGGTATATGCTATTCAAGTAAAACAATCCTAAGCTAGCTGGGAGAAGGTTTAAAGAATTTACGCTGAACCCAATAATTATTGGAATTGAAATCAGAGATATGAGGATGAGATAAGAGGCAATATGTGTCTTAATCACATCCGAGGCCTTGAGAGGCAGGGATTCGTAGTATCCGAAATCTTCAAGAATAGTGAGCCAGCTGTAGATAACTGCAGAGAATATGGAAAGCATAACGGCCATGCTCATTGGATTGTAAACGCTCTTTCCCATACTCATATTTATTATTTTTACAAAAATTAGTAGCAAGAGCATGGGGAGAAAATAAGTGAATAGAGACTTTATAATTATACCCCCTCGCATTACATCCTCCATCTCCTTTGCAAGTTTGATATCTTTGAATATTTTTTCGTATTTTCTCAGAGCCATGCCTCTCTTCCTTAATACATCTTTCAACTCATTTGGAGTTAATAAATATGCGGCTATTGAGAATATTGCAATAAATACAAGTGAAATGAGAAGCCATTGCGAGTTTTTGCTTATTTGGAAAGAAGCTGGGGGAAAAGGAGAAATTGAGAGCATAACTAGGGATAAGTAAATTAAGAGAGTTGAAAGAAGTATATAGTAAAGAACTCTTCCTCTGTACCACAGCGAGAATGAGAGGTAACCTAATGAGTAGCCAAGAAACATAGAAATAAAAATAGTTAGGGAGAAAATTAGAATTTGATAAATGCTCAATCCTGAGAAGGGCATGGATATTGCTAATCCAATCATTGTTGGAATTAGAAATAGGAGGGTATAATAGATAACATCCCTCAAAAATAAGTAAAAATAATTTTTCTTTTGAGATACAGGAAGATATGGTATTATGGTTGTAATGGATGCTCTCTCTTTGCCCCTTCCAAGGAATTCAAATGAGCTCACCCCAAACCCGTATATGAATGTGCTCACCGTGTTTATTATTATAAATTGCTTGTATGGGAATATTGCAAAGAGCTCATTGAGAAATGAAGCGCCAACGGCAACGAAGAATATGATATATAATGGAAAAACTATAAGAGAGTACTTTTTTGCAATGGATGCGTGCCTTCTATACTCTTCAATTAGATAATATTTAATCATTTTCAAATTCCCTCAGAAATATTTCCTCCTAGTTTTCAAGCTCATCTACGAATTTTATGATTTTTCCATTTTTTATTATACCT
>WAKY01000135.1 GCA_015523135.1 Candidatus Aciduliprofundum sp. | reverse complement strand
ATAACATCAAGGTAATTCACAATATCGTAGAGCATTGCAGTGCCGAATACCCGCAGGCCTTTATTTATTGGTGGCGATGCTTCTATCAATTTTACCATATCCATCATTGCTTCTTTGTACTTCTCCACATTCGCCACCTTTGGCTTTTTTGAGCCCTTGACAACTATTGCCTTTAGATTCTTCTTTCCCATTATCGCTCCTAGACCTCCCCTTCCAGCGGTATGCGTGTAATCGTTCATTATACCTGCATAGAGCACACCTCTCTCTCCAGCTGGACCTATAGTCGCGACACTTCCATACTCCTTCAATTTTTCTGTTGTAGCTTTTACCTCTAAGCCCCATAGCTCTTTAGCGCTCTCAAATTCCACTTCATCATCATTGATTCTTATGTAAATTGGCTCTTCAGCCCTTCCATTTACTATGAGAGCATCGTAGCCAGCGTAATGCAACTCCTTTCCCCAAAAGCCCCCCGAGTTAGAATCTAATATTGTACCTGTGAGTGGGGATTTTGATACAACGCTATGCCTTCCGGACATTGGGGCTACGCCAGTTAATGGCCCCACAGTGAAAACTAGGGGATTATCATCATCAAAGGGATCAATGCTTGGCTCAACCATATCGTAATAGAGCTTTACTCCCAAACCCCTGCCACCTATATAATCCTTCAAAATCTCCTCGCTAATATAAAATTTTTTTGCAGAGCTCTCACTCAAATCAATTATTAGACCTTTTCCACTCCATCCATGCATAGCGGGTAATCTCTCTGCACATTAAAAATTTAACCCACTGGCCAAAAAGTTTTTATATTTTGGATGCGAAATATTTTTATATATATTGCCCCATGAGAGCATGGGTGATGTCATGTATGAACTTAGCACAGCAGCATGGGTGGAAATAATTGCCCCAATAATCATAGGACTTTTGATTATGCTTTTGTATGGTTATTGGGACAAGATAACACACAAGAGATACTACATTGATGACGATATACTAGCATACGATGAAGAAATAGTCAAAGAAGAAAAGGAGGGAGAAAAATGAACTGGGGCCTTCTTGTAGGTTTTCTTCTGTACTTGATTATTTTGGCCTTTATAGGCTGGTGGTCTAACAAGTACACAAAAAACGAGAGTCAGTACTACATTGGAGGTAGGCATGTTCACATTTTAGCAGCATCTTTGAGCGATAAAGCAAGTGATTTCTCAGGTTGGCTTATGCTGGGTTATCCAGGTAGTGCTTTCAAAGCTGGTGTTGGAGCAATCTGGGCAGCTATAGGATGTCTAGGTGGTACCCTGCTCAACTGGACAATGATGGCTGTCAGATTGAGGATATATGCAGGGAAATTGAAAGCAATAACTATTCCTGATTTCTTGGAAGCGAGGGTAAAAGACCATACAAAGCTGATACGCTTTTTCTCAGGTTTAATCATTCTAATATTCATGACAGCCTATGTGGCAGCTCAGTTTGCAGCAGGTGGTAAGACATTCGCAGCAGCATTCGATGTTACTTACCAGTGGGGAGCGGTTATAACATTCATAATTCTCGTGGCTTATGTGGTTGTTGGCGGATTCTTTGCCGTGGTTTGGACTGATGTGTTCCAGGCATTGCTTATGCTCACAGTGTTGGTAGTTGTCCCATTCTTGGTGGTGGATGAGGCCGGTGGATTTGCTAATGCAATAAATATCATAGGACAGGCAGATCCTTCTAAGCTAGATCCATTTGGAGGTGCAGTGGGAGTAGCAGCCATAGTGTTTGCCATTGGTTATGCATCTTGGGTAGTCGGTTATATAGGACAGCCTCATATACAAACCAGGTTTATGGCTGCAAAAGATCCTAGAGAACTCAGAAGGCCTGGAATTTTCATAAGTATAATTTGGACAATTCTGGTTCTATGGGGTGCATTCTTTGGAGGATTCCTTGGATTTGCTTTAGTGCAGAAAGGTTCCCTCACTGTAAGTGATCCAGAGCAAATAATTCCTGCGCTTATCGTACATTTCACACCGCCTTTGGTAGCAGGTATACTTGTGTCTGGTATAATCTCGGCAGTAATGAGTACCGCTGATTCTCAGTTGTTGGTGGCTGCCTCTGCTGTTGGTAGGGATTATATACACAAGATATTCAATTATGAACCTTCTCAGAAGCAGATGGTTAACATAGGAAGATTGGTAGTTTTCATTCTTGGTCTATTGGCACTATGGTTTGCACTAAGACCAAATCCTCTGGTATACGGCATGGTTGCAACTGCTTGGGGTGGACTTGGTGTTGGCTTTGGCCCGCCACTCATACTCTCACTCTGGTGGAAGAGAATCACCAAGGAGGGCATAATAATTGGTATGCTCTATGGTCTAATCTCTGAGGTGTATCTAGAGAGTACAATTGGCTGGGCATTTACAAGTGGAGTGCTGCAGGGAGTGCCTATATTCTTTGTAAACTTCTTCATAACATTGTTTGTTATAATAATAGTGAGCTTGGTGACAAAGCCCCCAGAGGATGTTATAAAGAGACACTTAAGCCTTTACAAGAAAGTGCCAATAAAAGGTAGTGAGGCAAAGACAGTGGCTGAGACAAGGGCAAAGAGCCAGGTTGAGCATGTTGCAGAGCATATAGTGTTCAATGCTCTAATTCCTTAACTTTTTCCTTTTTATTTTTGTTTTTCTTGAACAGCCCATATTATCTAAAACGGCATTTATTGGAAATTCTTGGCCGTTGAAGCTATCCATCAAAAAAGATTCAGCACCTCTTTTATATACCCAGAAAATTTTGTAGGCTCTCTCTTCCCTCACAATTTCAACTAGGGGATGCCACCAAGAAACTATGCGCAGTGCACCCCACTCTACTGCCTTTTTCATTGCAAATGTTTTAATCTCCTCGTAGTCAGTTACAACTGCCTTCATAACATTTTTTTCGTCAACATCCCATTCTTCTATGGCTATAAAACTGTCTCCTCTCTCTGCCCCAAATCTGTATAGGTCAATATATCCGAAGTAATCAAAAATTTTATCTTTCAGCCCCAACCTCTTATAATGGAGCCTTATATGAAAAATATGATATGGATAGAGAACAAAGTTTGTATCTTCTTTAGGTTTAAATCTGGGCTTCATAACCTTAACCTTCATATTTGGCAAATAGTATTTAAGTTTTTAATATTTTAGGCAAAAGTTTAAAAATAATTTATGCAATATCAAATTGATGGATGATCCCAAGAAAAAAGGAATCGCGTTTCTAGTTCTTGGTTCTCTTGGACTTGGAGCTTATTATTTGTTTAGAGAGGATTTTAAAGATTTGAAAATCGTGCAAAGCTCTAAAAATTTACCAATCGTGATAGAAGAAAAGAAGGAAGATCCATGGGGCGCCATGACTTGGGACAAGCTAGAGAATTTGCTTGGGTCAAGGTGCATAAGAGGAAACTTGCCTGAAACATATTACAATATGAATGAGGATGAGAAGATGAGCTGGCGCAGGGCTGTGTATAAGAGCGCAGATACATCTTTAGAT
Organism: Candidatus Aciduliprofundum sp.; assembly: GCA_015523135.1. Taxonomy (GTDB): domain Archaea; phylum Thermoplasmatota; class Thermoplasmata; order Thermoplasmatales; family Aciduliprofundaceae; genus Aciduliprofundum. Next base: position 8,503 of record WAKY01000135.1, on the reverse strand, counting down.
AGAGCATTTGTTTATTTAGATTCTAGAATAATATCTCAAGTTTATTCCCTCAATGATCTCCTAGATGCGGTGAGCAAATATTTAAAGAATGAGCTCTCTTTTCAAGAACTGTATGCTATTTATAAAAACTCTTTACAAAATGTGTTTGGTATTAGATAAATTTTTTATACAGAAACATCTGTGGCAATAAGATGATAATTGTAAGGTACGGGGAGATAGGGCTCAAGGGCAAGAATCGCAGAAAATTTGAAGAGTTGCTAGCTAAGAATATAGAGGTTAAATTGAAGAGATACGGTTATACATCTCGCACTAAAATTTTAAGAGGGAGGATATTTGTTTATACATCCCCACAAGCTGCACCCCTAATTGCCAATTGCCCTGGCGTGGTTTCTGTCTCTCCTGCCAAAGAGATAAAGCATGAGGATATTTTTGATTATTTGCGCGAAGAGTTGAAATTTTACAATCCAAAGAGTTTTAGAGTTTACACCAAGAGAGTGGACAAGAATTATCCCAAAACTTCCAATGAGATAAACGAGGAAATTGGAGCATTTGTTGTACGAGAATTTGGATGGAAAGTGGATTTGGACAATCCTGAGTTTGTTATAGGTATTGAAATCATAGATGAAAAGTTCTACGTTTATTTTGAAACATATCAGGGAGTGGGAGGTTTGCCCGTGGGCTCGGCCGGAAAATTAATAATGCTAATATCTCCAGGCATAGATTCTCCAGTAGCTGCATATTTGATGATGAAGAGGGGTGCAAAGATAATTGCTCTGCATATGAAGCATAGTGATTCTGGCGTGGAGAAGGTGAAGAAAATTATTGAAGTTTTAGAGCAGTACTCACCGAGAAAAATTGAGCTTGTTGTTGAGAATCATTATGAAGATCTAGGCAAGATTGCAGAAAAATTGAGAGAGATGCATAGAGAGCGCTGGACATGCGTGTTTTGCAAATACACAATGCTCAAAATTGCAGATAGAGTTGCGAAGAAATATGGGGCATTGGGCATAGTTACGGGGGATTCTTTAGGGCAGGTAGCATCACAAACTCTAGAAAATATGTACATTGAGAGTCAAGCAACAGATTATCCAGTTTATAGGCCATTAATAGGCATGGACAAAAATGAAATTGAAAGTATAGCCAAGAACATTGGCACTTACAATGTTTTTCTTGAGGAGAGAGAAGAAAAATGCCCGTTTAAGCCAAGGTATGTGGTAGTGCAAGGAAATTACGAAGAATTTGAGAAAATAAGGAAGAAGCTTGGAATCTAGAGCCAGGTATCTTCGTATCTGTATTTCTTGGGAATTTGATTAATCAACGATCCTTTATACAATCCGCATCCAAGAATATCATTATTGCTTTTTACAATTACATATCCTTGCTCAACATCAAAATTTCCCTCAATATCTTCTCCTTCTAAGAATTTTAGGGCTTTTTCTTTGTCTAAATTCACAACATTCTTTTTTGCATATTTTCCAATTACCCTTAAAAATGCTGTGGATGGCTTTGGAGTCCTGCCCAAAGATAGGGCTTTTATGCCTAAAACCTCAATATCCTTAACATCAATGAACTCTCCGCTGAATGCCCAGACCCTCTTACCCCTAACCCAGAATGTGTATTTCTCTATAATTTCCTCAGGAATGCCGAATCTATCAACAAAGTATTTTCCATAATCATTCTTTTTTAAGAACTGCAATGAACATACCTCCAGTATCTTCTAAATGCGGATAAATTCTCTTGTAATATTCCGAATTCTCATATCTCTCACCTCTCCACTCTTCCACTCCCTTGAGATGCGGAATTGGCAAGTCAAAATGAATGGGTTTAAGGCCCAAATTCTCTATCCCGTACTCCACCACACTTTCATTCTCCCAAGGATTGAAGGTGCAGGTAGAATAAACTATTATGCCACCATTCTTAAGATGCTTGCTCGCATTTTTGAGCATTATTTTCTGACTTCTTGCAAGCATTTTATGCTCTCTATCATTCACAGCCCTAAATCCCCAAGGATTCTTTCTTATTGTGCCCTCTCCTGAGCAGGGTGCGTCTAAGAGTATCTTGTCAAATTTTATCCCAAAATTTCCGCTTTTTGCATCCTTCTTTGTAATTATCACATTCGTAATTCCCAATCTCTCCAAATTCCCGCCCAGGGATTTTAATCTGTTAAAATTCACATCGTTGGCCACTATAGTTCCTTCTCTCATAAGCTCTGCTATCATTGTAGTTTTACTTCCAGGTGCCGCTGCCATGTCCAATATTTTCTCTCCCTTTTGTGGATTTAGTACAAGTACGGGAGCCATTGAAGATAGGTCTTGAATGTAATAATAGCCTAAAGAGTGCTCTACAGTAGCCCCGGGATGCTTTACAGGCATAACTACTATTTTGTAAGCGTTTAGATTTTTATATTTTTCAAGTTTGAATCCCTTATTCTCCAATCTCTCAATCAATTCCTCCTCCCCTATTTTTAGAGTATTAACTCTCATCCAGTATGGCTGCTCTTTTTCTAAGCTCTCCATAAATGCATCAAAATTTGGAATTATCTCGCTGTACTGCTTGAAATACTCTAATTTCTGTTTATCCATGCCTCTCTCACCGCCATACTTAAAGATTCTGTATCAATGCCTATGTATTCTGCATCTTTCAAAATCTCATTTATTATTTTTTCCACATCTTCAATTCTTATTCCCTTTAATTTCTCTTCCAAGAGCTCTATTGAATCTTCAGGATATATGTAAAAGTCCCCCGTTATTTTTATATCTTCTATTTTGTCACCTTTGAACTTAGCTCTTATCCTTATTAACTTTCCTGCCTTAAAATCTGCCTTACCTTCTGTATAGCCACTCTCTCGTTGCATACTTATTAACCTCCAACTCTTTTGCCTTTTTTATAATTTCCTCGCTCAATTCTTCTTCATACAATCTTGCACCCAATGCTTTTTTGAATCCTTCCGCCACTATATTTTGAAGTTCTTGAAAATCCGTATCTATGCCTAAAGCTCTCAACGAAGTTACTCTCTCCTTTACACTCTTTATCATCTTATCCTTGAGCTTCTCATTGGGAACTTTTAAAAGTGAGAACATCTCTTCCACATCAACATCCATTAAAATCGTTCCATGCTGCAATAGCCCACCATACTTTCTAGTTTGTGCATTGCCAGATATCTTCTTGCCCCGCACTTCAATATCGTTTATTCCCGAGTACTTCGCTTCTATGCCCAAAATTTTGAAAGATTCTATGAGTCCTCTCTCTATCAACTTGTAAGAATTAAGAACCTTTCCCTTTGGTGGGGGCAATACGATGGAATATGTTAATTCCCACTTATGATACACAGCCCCTCCCCCTGTTATGCGGCGCACTAAATCTATACCCATTTCCTTTGCCTTTTCCACATTTACCTCTTCTTCCAAGCTCTGAAAATAGCCTATGCTTATCGCCGCTGGATTCCATCCATAGAGACGGAGTGTCGGGCCAATATCTTTTAGATGCATTAAAAGAGATTCATCAAGGGCCATGTTCCAAAACGCTTTGTGCTTATTATCAAATATTACACGAAGTTCCATACTCACACCTTTATTTTATCTGCAAATTTTATTATCTTATCCACAGTTTCTTTGCTCAGAACATGCTCAACCACGCATGCATCTTTATCTGCAATTTCTTCGCTCACACCAATATACATCAAGAGTTTCTTTATTGCCTTGTGTCTTCTTTCTAGGTTTTTTGCAAGTTCTAGCCCTTTATCTGTCAAATCTATTCTTTTGTATTTTTCGTAAATAACATAACCCTCCTCTGCGAGTTTTTGAAGCATCTCAGTCACGCTTGAGGGCTTTACATCGAGCACCTTTGCAAGATCAACTGTTTTTACATACCCTTTCTTGTTTTTAAGTTCATAGATCCTCTCAATGTAAGTTTCCCTAATTTCTTGCATAATTCTACAAATTTTTAATCTATTAAAACTTTTAGCAAAGATAGGTTTGAGAAAAGGTGTATAGATGAAATACTTCTTGAGAAGCTTTTTATTTGCCCCTTCTCTAACTTTCATGGAGGTAAGAAAGATGGATAAGGAATTAGATAAGAAGGGTGCGGATGCGTTTCTCGGTGCAGGCTGGGAGGATGTGAGATACAAGGTGCCCAAAGGCAAGTTCAGAGTTGCCCTGATAGATATGTTTGACTACACTGCCACTATAATTGAAGATTTTGACGATGAAAGCTCTGCAAAAACGTATGTGCTGGATAATGAAGATTTGCTGGGGGGTTACGAAAGCTTGGTTATCTACAATGATGAGGGCAAGCTCGTGTACGATTCTGATTGGAGAAAGTAAATGGTGCGTGATGAACTCTGAAGCAAGGGATATGAAGAGTATGTCAAGACATCATCGGTGATAGAGGCAGGCGGGTTCAAGGATCACAAGGGGGTGTAAGAGCACAGAGGATATATAAACCTGCTTACGGATGATGCCCTGGTATCCATTACTGGGCTTAAATTCGGATACGATTTCAAGCACAGAGTTTTCAGATCAAAAGTGCTATCCGAGAAGTAAAGCGCAAAAGATTGAGGGTGAAACATACTCATTTTTATAGCCACATCAATCGAGCTCACAGAGGAAGCAAGGATACTCAATCTCTTCATAATATGGTCTTCTGCGAAGCGCCTCTTCTAGCGCCTTTTTTGCTTCTTTCTTCATACCCATATTAGTATAGGATATGCTCATTGCGTACCAAGCATCTGGATCATCTGAAATCTCGATGCATTTTTTAAATGCTTTAATTGCTTCTTTGTACCTTTCTAGGTAATGCAAACTCATGCCCTTATTGTACCATGCATTGCCGTAATCATCCTTGAGCTCAATAGCTTTCTCCGCAGCCTCCAAAGCCTTTTCGTATTTCTTTTGATATAACCTTGCCACGGCCAAATGGTTCCATGCCTTGGCATCTTTCGGATTGATTTCCACCAATTTAGAATAATACTTCTCAGAAATATCATACTTCTCTTGAGCATCATAACAATATGCTAGATTATACCACGCATCGATATTCTCAGGATTTATTTCAGTCACCCTCCTAAAGTACTTTGTTGCCTCTTTATATTCCTTACTATTGAAAAGAAGTATGCCCTTTAAGAGAAGTAAATTTTCAAACTCCAAAGTTTCTGAATCAATCACTTTTTCCATATAATCAATGGCTTTTAATTCCCAATTAGCATTTTGAATTTCTTCCAGTACTTTTAATGCCATTTTGGTATCCTTTTTAGTCAATGCTCTTACAACAACACAGAGAGCTCTTGATTGCCAATATTGATTTTTAACCTCTCTAGCTATTTCTAAAGCACGTTCAATATTATTTTTAGATACTATATCAACTATATAACTCATAGCCTCTGACAAAGAATAATGGGTGCTTCTAAGCACCTCTCTTCTCTCCTTATCGTCTTCAATATTATTTATAAATTCTTCTGCCCTTACTATGTCATCCTTTAATAATTCATTAAGTACACCTGTCATTAATTTTATTTTATATCTCTTATTGCTGATTTTATTAAGCATATTGAATATAGATTCAACATCTTCTATAGACAGTTCCTTTACCACATAATCTAATACATTCCACTTATCACAGCCAGTTTTTATTACCTCTTCTAAAATCTCTAAAAATTTTTTCTTATCCATTCCATTAAGCTCTCTTGCAATATTAATAAATGAAAGAGCTTTCCAGTGTATATCCTTTATATCATAAGCCACTTCAATTGCTTTCTCAAGATTTTGTGGGATGAGATATTTCACTATATAGTACTGTATTTCTGATGCGTAACTTTTGTTCTTTATACCATTAGTTACTTTTACAGCTAAATCAATATCCTTGTCCACCATACTTTTTACTATATTTTTTATCATTTCCTCTCTCTTCTCATCTACCATTCTACTCGCAGCCATTATCTCATTCTCAAAATCTTCTATCATAGATAAGATAACCACTTTAAATATTATAAAAGATAATGAAGACTTTTTTTCTTCATTCTACCCCTTCCACCCCTTTATTATTATTTCTATTGCAACAAAGATTAAAATCACCCAGAAAAGCGATCTTATTATTGCAACAGTGATACTCTCGCTCACAAATGGTATCATAACACCATCCCAAGAGATATACAATCTAAGCAGGTAATTAGAGATCATGCCTGAGAAAATGAGTAATAAAAATCCGATCACTGTACCAATTGCGCCAGTGACATATTTATTCATACAAAGCACCTCATTGCTATGAAAAAGTTTAGTAAATATACATTGTATCTTCCAGGTATATGGGCCTTTTACGGTATGAGTAGTATAATTTATCTATCACTATTTCCGTATTTTCATCAACCTCTTCTGCACCTAACGGGTATATTTTCTCTATTACTACTGTTATCTTACCATCAAGTATCTTTTTTGTTGGTGATAGTCCAGTTGCTTGATACTCTTGCTTTAATAGCTTAACTATGTTTTTAAGGTTTATGTCAATATAGTCATTGTTCACTATAAGCACTCTAATTTTTTTGGCTTTGATGGGCATTTATAAACACCTCTTTATATAAGCTATTGCGAAGTATAATTCCGATTATATTATCTGTTAAGTGCACTTTTATTATGTTATCCATTTTCTCATCACCAACAAAAATATATTCTCCTTCGATTTCTAATGGTTCTCTAAGAATTACGCTGTCGTACCATTTCTCCAGTATATCATTGGTTATTCCATAATAAGGCAAATTATTTTTTGTATTAAAGACTATGAACGGATTAATAAATAAATACATTTTCACACCCGTTTCTTCTTTTATATTAGATATTTGTTCGTGTATTTTACTAAACATTTTTGCTCTTCTCTCAAGAGCATTTTTCAAATCAATACCATTCGATCCAAAATTCTCTATTATGTTTCCTATAGCTATTCTCAATGTGGATAATATCTCATAATCAGAAGCATATGGCAATTCGTCCCTAAATTTATCATATTCATCAGATGCAAGACCCATCTTTAGTATTTCATCTACATTTATTTTGACTGATAAAAATTTCTCTAATAATTTATCAAATGTATTATCTATGTAATCATCTCCCGTAACTTCACACGCTAAAGTAACAGTACCATTATCAGTATCAGCGATATTGAAATCAAAAGGTTCTCCAATAGGATTTTCTATTATAACACTACTTACGTTGTATCCCCATTCTTTAAGAGTGTGTATAATAGATCTAATGAAGTTAATTTTTTTATCAAGCTCTATTGTAGGATAGGGAGTTTCACTCTTGCCACCATCAGACATTGCCAATGTGTAGTCAGAACTTATAAAAAACTCTTTTTCTATGAATAATGAAATATTTTCATATGGGTCATTTGATTCAACATACTCTCTTACATTATTCAATAGTACAATAGCCTCTCTATACCCGTTTTTCCAAATTATTTCGTATTTCTTAAAATATTCATCTTCTTCATCTTCCTCAGAATCATCCTCGTGCGGAATATCTGAGTTAGGCTCTTCAAGTTCATCGTGTCTCTGGATATCTTTATCATCCATTTTCTCTGCAGGTGGCACTCCACCATACATCTCATCAATTTCCTGATATCTCACTCTCGGAGGATGATATTTCTCACACCCAGTAACTCGTAGCTTACTATATCCATAATCAATCTCACCATCTTTCATATTTAGATATAGAATTGCAGATTATTAAGAACTCATGAAGATTTTTTTTCTTCATTCTTCCGAATAGTACTCTCTTAAACCTTCCATCACACTACCACCATTCTTGTTTATGTTCTCCTGCAATCTTCTTATACTCTTCTTCTCTTCTTCAGTTAGCATATTTCCATACTTATCAAAAAGCTCACTTATTTTATTCTCTTCTAAAAATTTTACAGCTTCGTTCATTTGAAGTTCTCTATTCAATATGTTTTTTAAAGTCTTCAAATCATCTTTTACCTTTTCAGGATACCTATAAGGTTGAGTTGAAATCTCTATAACCGTATTCTCATTTACAACTATGGGTTTATTATCAGGTAGTATTGCTACAACCTTAAATTTTATAGGAATACCATTTATAAACTCAGATATTACAATTTCATCTCCTACCTTAACCTGTTTGTTTAATAGCTTATGAATTATTCTCTCTCTCAATATTTCTTCCCTACCTTCCCCTATAGAGACTCCTTCGTATCTCTTACCCATATTTAGTGATACTATTAGCTTTGGGGCTATATCACCTGTGATAATTTTCAATTTAAGCTCTTCTATATCATTAAGCAAAGAAATAAGATCTTTTTTAACATCATCTTCAAGTCTATTTTTGGGATCCTCAACATAAGATTTTACATATTTGCCCATATATTCTAAGTTATTGAGTATTTCCTCTTTAGAAAAGATTGAAAATACCTCTGCATCATAATGTTTTATAATGTATATAAAAAGGGTTAGTAAATTCAGTTTTATTTTATTGGATATGGTATCATTATATATTAAATT